>NZ_DLOC01000092.1:0-97241 GCF_002478465.1 Empedobacter sp. UBA7494 | reverse complement strand
ATTTACATACAGAAAAAAACTTAAATAATTTTTCTATAAAAGAAGAAGATAAATTTGTTTTAATAAAGAATAATTTTTATTCAGTAGGAGTTGATTTTTCTAATAAAGTAGATTCAGATTTTTCTAATATTATTAAAAATATTTTATTGAATCCAAGTTTTCTAGAATTTAGTAATGAGAAATTTATTTTTCATTTAAATGATGAACAATTGGATATAATTAGAAATGAAACAAAAAGTGAATATATATTACTAATTCAAACTATTTTAAAGCCTAGTATTTTAGCTCAAAAAAATTTCACATCTATAACTACATATGAAAAAAATAAAGAGAGAGAGTACCACGTTATTTTACAATTAATAGATATAGAAAAAAGAAAAGTATTATACTCTAAAGAGTCGATGTCTAGAATAAAAATATCATATGAATATTCAACATCGTCGACAACACAAGATGAGCAATTATTAAAAACATATAACATTTTATATAAGGATTTTAAAGAAGAATTATTAAAAATGAAATAATACTTTTTCAATAAAAATAATCTACTAAACATTATTATACACCTAAATAATTTAGGCTAAATTATTGATATTTTGAGAGTGTTGTTTTGTATAAATGTTTTTGTAGTTAGGAATGCTTAGTAAGGCGCATTTTTACGTTGAAACTGCATATCCAAATACCATTTTTAAGTGTTATTACCCAAGTTTTCGTTTAATTTTTTTGTAGTTTTTTGAACGAATAATCTTCCCTTTATCTGTAATAAAAAGAGCAGCGTAATCTTTTTGTTGATTGATTAAATTCAATCCTTTTTCTTTTCCTAAAACCATGATAGAAGTGCTAAAACCATTACACATTTCAGCATCCGGACCAATAACTGTAACCCCTTTTAATCCTGTTGAAGGAATTCCAGTTTTGGGATTAATAATGTGTGAATAGCGAACTTCATCAATCAAAATAAATTTTTCGTAATCACCAGAAGTCGTAACAGCAGCATTTTTCATTGAGAGAATATCCAACATTTTATGTCGATTAAATGGATTTGTAATTCCAATTTTCCAAGGTTCTCCATTTGATTGATTTCCCCAAGTTGTCATATCTCCAGAAGCATCAATTATACCCGCTTGTATTCCTAAGTCTTGCATGAAAGTTCGTGCTTTTTGTGCTGCATAACCTTTTCCTGTTGAACCAAAACCGATTTTCATTCCAATTTTTTTTAAGAATATTGTTGAATTTTCTTCATCTAAAATAATGTTTTGATAACCGATTTTTTCGATGGCTTTTGAAATTTCTTCCTGAGTTGGAATCTTTTCCATTGAACCATCAAATTTCCATATTTTGTCCATTGCCGCAAAGCTAATGTCAAAAGCACCATCGGTTAGTTGCGAAAAATAAATCGCACGCTTTGTTAAGTCAAAAACTTCTCGATCTACTTTTATCGCTTTTATTCCCGCATTTTGATTGACAAGAGAAACTTGCGAAGTTGGTTTCCAATCAGAAATCAAATTCTCAATTCTAATCATTTCATCAATTGCTTTATTGATGTTTTTTTCAACGGAAATAGAATCGGAATCAACCAATGTAATTTTGAATTTACTTCCCATTAAAATTGTATCTCTAACTCCAACCGTTTGAGCATTCATCGGAGTTAGAACATACAATAGTATAAAAGTGAATATATTTTTTAGAATGAATTGCATGATGTTTTATTCATTTGTTATTGTGAGTAAATTTTCGTCTAAGTTCTCGATACAATTTTCTTATTCTGTTGAAACGAAAATCATTCGAACTGACGAAAAATTTAGTTTAATCCGTCATTTCGAGTGTTTGAGAAATTTCGTTCAATTTTTCACTATTTATTTATAATTTCAGATTATTTTCATCAAAGTTCTCGATTCGATTTTCTTATTCTATCGAAATGAAAATCATTCGAACTGACGAAAATAATGTAATCCGTCACTTCGAGTGTTTGAAAATTTATTGAAATTTTCAAATGTATCGAGAAATTAGACGGAATAAATTTTAATAACAATCCGTCAAAAATTGTCCATTTGTTTTGAATTCTTCGAATGATTTCTTCAAATGTTGTTGACAGATTTCTTCCAAAACTTTTTCCACATCATGTTGCATTGTCAGAGCGCCACAAATCATAAGAATTCCACCATTTTGCAATGTTTCAGCAAAGAATTTAGCATCACGATTGACTAAATCCATCACATATTGTTTATTTTCTTCACGTGAAAAAGCAATGTGAAATTGACTCAAATGATTGGTAGAAATTTGTTTCGTAGCAAATTCTTGATAAGATTTTGTTGTTTCATTATCATGTCTGAAACCACAGTATAAATGCGTTTCAATATTTTTTGAATTCTCATCAATCATCCCAAGAAAAGGCGCAATTCCTGTTCCGTTTGCAATCATCACAACTTTTGAAGCTTTTGGAAATCTAAAGGCTTTATTTTTTACAATTCGAGCTTTAATCGTAGAATTTTGAACTAAATTATATAAATATTGAGAACCTAATCCAAACTCATGCAATTTAACAATTAACTGTAATTTATTATCAACTTTTCCAACTGAATATAAGCGTTCTTTGTGATCACTTTCGGGGTAAATTGCTAATAAATCTCCAGATTTGAATTTTTCTTTTACATCTAAAACAACTTTAAATGTTGCATCTTCTTGTGTGATTTTAGTGGTAGAAATAACCTTAACATTTTTCAGTTTTGGTGCTTTTCCAACATACATCGCAGGCGTTGTTGCTAAAGGAATATCTGTCGTTTCTTTGTATGCAATGACCCAATTTGTGAATTCTTCAGGCGATTTATCATTTACAGTTTTCAAATCCAATAATTGAGTAGCCCATTTTTGGTCATTCAACCATTTGTCAACTTTAACTGCATAGCCACAATAATCTGAATAGGCTCTTGATCCAAATCCTACAACAGAAAATTCGATGGATTGGTTTTGTGGAAATTGTGTGATTAATTGTTCAAATTTCTTAGCATTCGCAGGCGCATCACCAATTCCATAAGTTGAGGTAAAAATGATGAGTTGTTTTGCTTTTGGATAAATTTCATATTGATTCATCTGAGCGATAAATGATTTTTTTCCGTTTGCTAAAAATTGCTCTTGAATTTTTGAAGCAAATCCAACAGTTGCACCATTTTCTGAACCAACTAAAAGGATAATTTCAGCTTCGTTGGCTTTATATTTATTTTTGCCAATTTTCGTTTTTGTACGTTTGAACGTAATTACAAATCCTGACCAAATAAAGAATAAAATGTTAAGCGAAGCAATTCCTAAAATCGCAGCCCAAATCACATTAGTGCGACCTGTATGTAAATCGATATTGAATTTTTCTACAATTGCTGAATAAGGATTCAACGATTCTGAAATAATCGCTCCATTTACTTGATTCACCGAAACCGATTTTTTTCTTAAATGAACGATAAATGGTTCTGCTTCATCATCTGGAATAAAAGGAAATTCAATCTTTTCAACACTACTTAATTTCGTGTTTTTGAAGAATTCAATGTCTTTTAAATCTTTTGGTTGTAAATTTTCTTTAGCTTGATGCTCAATTTCTTTTGGTTGACCAACTAAAGGTTCTAATCGCGCTAAGAAAATCAATGTTCCTGTTAATGCAATGATTAAAACGGGAATTAATAACCAACGTCCAGTTACAACATGAAAATATTGTGAAAAGGAGTCTTTGTTAACTTTGGTAAAGAAATTTAGAATTCCTTGTTGACGTTTTACGATTAAGATTAATCCACTTATTGAAATTAACATTAATAAAAAAGATACGACACCAACAATTGCTCGTCCTGTTTCTTTTAGAAATAATGAACGGTGCAAGGCTGTGACCCAATTGATGAAATCACTTTTTGGAACAATCTCACCAATCTTTTTTCCTGTTGTAGGATCAATGTAAGATTTGATCGAATTTCCATCTTCGTCCATCGCATCAATTGTCACAAAATCATTGTGATCAACTTTTACTTCTATTATTTCAAAATAATGCTCGCGCAAAGTTGGTAAAACTTGCGCGAGTGTTATGTTATCGAAATTTTCTACTTTGTATGCGGGCGATTTTTCGTTTATTGCATCAACAGCCAAAATTACTCCTGTGATAGATAGAATAACTAAAAATGCTGAAGATAAAATTGCAAGACTCAAATGCGCATATCTCCAAATAGATAATGTCATTTTATTGAACTTTTATAAAACGTACGGCTTTAATATAAACTGAACCTTTGATACCTGCTTTGTTGTCTAAATCCGAAGAATTTATTGCAACTTCGGCATCTTTTGTGACGTATTTTTGAGTTTCTACAGCAGATTCAAAACGTAATTTGTATCCTTTATTCAATTTTGCAGTATCAAACTCGATGACACGTGTCGCTCTCGCTCCTCCAGCAACTGAAGCACCTGTGATTCCGTTTAATTTTTCTTTCTTTTTACTATTGAATTTGTGCCATTCTTTTAACGTGTTATACCACTCGTTATCTGTTCCCAAAATACCTAAAGTTTTTTCGTATTGTCCTTTTGGATTGATTAATGAAATCACTACATAGGCTTCTTTTCCCGTGTAATTATTCATCTGAATCATTGTTTTGTATTTTGTTGTTTGAGCAAAAGTGGCAGTTGCCATTAAGATTACAACTAATCCAACTAATTTTTTGATTAAGTTAAATTTCATCTCCTTCATTATTTTAAAAAGTCAATAGACACATTATTTTTCTTTAAGAATTCGTTTTCTCCAGCCAAATCATAAGCTGTTTCGTCAAATTCTGTTTTAATATCTTTTTTCGCTCCAGCAGCAACCAAAGTTTTCAAGATTGCATCACCTTTCGCAATCAAAGCTGCTTTGTGTAAAGCTGTATTTCCGTCTTCATCTTGTGTATTAAGATTCACACCTAATTCAATCGCTTTTTTCACCAAATTTACATTTCCTTTATCAACAGCAATGTGTAACAAAGTTGCACCATTACTTTGAGTAGCTTTAAAATCAACTTTTGCATTTGTTAATAAAGCTTGTTTTTCTGCGAATGATTCATCATTTGGTTTGAAAGAATTGAACCAATAATAAGCCAAATTATTTCCATCTTTATCTACAATATAAGCTTTAGCGCCTTTTTCTAACAATAAAGAAACGATTTGAGATGTACCAGAAGCAACAGCTTTCGTTAAAGCTGACTCACCATTTTTATTAACCGCATTTACATTGTTTGCTTTTGATAAAAATGTATTGATTAAATCTGTATTTTTTCCTCCAGCAACCACCATTAATGCAGTGTTTGCTTCTTTATCAGCAATTTTCGCATCAACACCTTTTGATAAGATAAAGTTGATTGTTTCTGAGTTTCCTCTGCGAGACAAAGCGTGTAATAATGTTTGTCCGTCTGGATTTAACGCTTTCGGGTTTAATTTATATTTTGTAATTAATTCTTGGAAAACTTCTACGCCATTTTCTTTTGTTCTCGAACCTTGTGTGGCAAAAAATAAAGCTTGATCAGTAGGTTTAATTCCTTTCGCGATTAATTTATCTATGATTGATAAGTTTCCTAATTTTGCAGCATAATCTGCTACAGTACGTCCATTAGCGTCTTTATCACTTAATGATAAACCTTTTGAAATAAAATATTCTGTAACTTTTAAATCATCATCATTCGCAATCGCTTGCATGATTAAGTTTGAACCATCTTCTCCTTTAATTTTTGGATTAGCACCAGCTTTAATCAACGCATCGTAAACTGCGATATTCTGATTTCCAGCACTTGCTGCATATGTGATCACATCGTAACCGTGGCTATCTTTGTAATGAACGTCAGAACCTTTGGCTAATAAATAATTTACCAATTCTAAATTCCCCGCAGCAGCAGCCCATTGAAGATAAATTCTTGAGTGATGCGTTTTTTTATCAACAGAATTTCCTTCTTGTTCAATTAAAAATTTAGTCACATTAAAATCTGCTTTGTTGTTAATCGCTATCACAACAGGATCAAAGAAACCACCATTTTGAAAAGAAGGACTGTTTCCTTTCGAAATTTCAGTTTTTACAGTTTCTATTGTAGGATTATTTTTCCAAAAACCAGCATCCATCAACGTGTTCGTTTGAGCTTGAATAAATGAAGCGACAAGGATAGCAGCAGAAATGAATAATTTTTTCATATGAATAGAATATATTGTAATGATTATTTAGACTAATTTTAATTTGATTTCAAAAGTATTATTTTTATTTATATTAATTCTAATTAAATCAAATAAATTTGGCTAATTCTGCTAAACATCAGTTTTTTGAAAACAAAAAAGATTGCTAATCTGCAATCTTTTATATTTCTAAACGACTTAATTCAGCTCGTCTTGGACGGTTTTCTCTTGATTTCAAAATGTTTTCAACATCTTCTAATTTGAAACCTTTGGCTTTTAATAAAATTAAATAATGATACATTAAATCCGCGGCTTCATTAATAAATAAATCATCGTTGTTGTCTTTGGCTTCAATTACCAATTCGACTGCTTCTTCACCTACTTTTTGCGCAACTTTATTGATTCCTCTTTTGAATAATTTGTTAGTATACGAATCTGGATCGTTGTCTAAATCAATTCTATCGTTAATGGTTTGTTCTAATTCATATACAAATCCGTGGTTGGTTTCTTCTTTAAAACAAGTCGTAGAACCCGTATGACAAGTTGGTCCAAAAGGTTTTGCTTTGATTAAAATCGTATCGTTATCGCAATCAACTGCGATAGATTTTACTTCTAAAAAGTTGCCTGATTCTTCACCTTTTGTCCATAATCTATTTTTTGAACGAGAATAAAAGGTCACTTTTCCAATTTCTTGGGTTTTGTTAAAAGCTTCTTCGTTCATATAACCTAACATCAAAACCTTGTTGTTAAGATAATTTTGAATAATAACGGGAACTAATCCGTCGTTACTTTTATTGAAATCGATGTTCATCGTATCGGAATATTTTGTTCTTTTAAATAACTTTTAAGTGTTGGAATCGAAATTTCACCAAAGTGAAAAATACTTGCAGCCAATCCACCACTTGCTTTGGTTTGGGTAAAAACTTCTGTAAAATGCTCCATTTTTCCTGCGCCACCAGAAGCAATTACTGGAAGATTTACAGCGTCAGCAACCGCTTTTGTAATATCAATTTTGAAACCAGCTTTTGTTCCATCGCCATCCATAGACGTTAACAGAATCTCGCCAGCACCTAATTCTTCTACTTTTTTGACCCAATCTAACGTTTCCCATTCGGTTTCAATTTTTCCACCGCTTACGAAAACTTTTTGTGTCCCATTTCCATCGCGAGTATCTACTGCAACGACTACACATTGCGATCCAAATCGAGCTGCTAAATCTGCAATTAATTGAGGATTTTTGACAGCCGAAGAATTAACGGAAACTTTATCTGCACCAGCTTTGATGACCGCCGAAGCATCTTCCACAGAATTAATTCCGCCACCAACTGTAAACGGAATATTAATCGCTGAAGCAATTTTTTCAACCATTTCAGCTAAAGTTTTACGCTTTTCTAATGTGGCTGTAATATCCAAAAACACCAATTCATCAGCGCCTTCTTCTACATATTTTTTTGCCAATTCCACTGGATCTCCCGCATCGCGTAATCCAACGAAATTTATACCTTTTACTGTTCGTCCATCTTTGATGTCGAGACATGGTATGATTCTTTTCTTCAGCATATTAGTACAATTTTTTTAAGTCTTTCAATTGAATTCTCCCTTCGTAAATCGCTTTTCCAAGAATTGCTCCTTCGCAGCCTAATTCTTTTATTTTGATTAGATCATCGATTGAAGAAACGCCACCAGAAGCAATTAATTTGACCTCCGAAGTCGCTAAAATTTCTGCATATAAATCGTTTGAAGTTCCTTCTAACATTCCGTCTTTCGCGATGTCTGTACAAATCACATAATCAATACCTTTGGTTTTATATTCTTGAATAAAATCTATCACATCTAGTTCTGACGTTTCTAACCAACCATGTGTTGCTATTTTTCGATCTTTAGCATCTGCACCTAAAATGATTTTATCGCTTCCATACTGTGAAATCCATTCTTGAAATAATGTTGGATTTTGAACCGCAATACTTCCTCCAGTAATTTGGTTTGCGCCACATTCAAAAGCAATTCTAATATCTTGATCTGCTTTAATTCCACCTCCAAAATCAACTTTTAAATTGGTTTTAGAAGCAATTAATTCTAACGTTTTATAATTAATGATTTGTTTTGATTTAGCTCCATCTAAATCTACCAAGTGCAAATATTCGATACCATAATCCTCGAACTCTTTTGCTACTTCCAACGGATTTTCGTTGTATATTTTTTTTGTATCGTAATCGCCTTGTGACAATCGTACGCATTTTCCGTCGATAATATCTATAGCTGGGATGATTCTCATAACTGTTATGTCAGATTTACGATTTTGGAATTACGAATTACGATTAAGAAACAATCGTAATTCGTAAATTAACCTTCGTAAATTATTTTAATTCTTTCATGATCTCTTGGATTGCACGTTCCAATTGTGGGTCTTTATTTTCTAATCGATCTAAGAACGTATTTTTAATATAAATGTCAGGTTTAACTCCAGTTTTTTCTAAATTTTGTCCGTCCAAAGTATAAGTTCCCCAACTTGGTAAACGATAAAATGAGCCATCAACTAATCCTTTTCCAGAAGTGAAAATGATCCAACGATACGTTTCTTGACCAATGATTTTTCCTAATTTTAAGGCTTTGAATCCTGCAGCTGTCATTTCAGCATCGCTTAATGAGTATTCGTTAATTAATAAAACAATTGGTTTTCCTGAAGGTGCAAAATTCGGTTGAACAGTTAATTGTCCTTCACGATATTTCCATTTCAAATAAGGTCTTTGCGATAAAAAGTTCAAGACTTTATCATGCACATTTCCACCTGTATTGAAACGTAAATCTAAAATGACACCATCTTTTCTATTCTCTTGTTCTACCATGTCTAATAAAAACACATCCAATTCAGAAGTAGACATATTTTTCATGTACGAATAAGCGATTCTATCGTTGCTTAATTTTTTGACACGCTGACGATTTTCATAAATCCATTCATCATATAAAAGCGATTTCAATTCATTATTTGAAATAGGATGAATCTTCGTCGAAATTGTTTTTCCTTTTCGGTCAAATTCAAGAGTTAATTCTTCTAATTTTTTAGGTGTTGTAAAATAAGTTTCACGATTTTGGTTTTGATCGATTTTTTGTCCATTCACACTTACTAAAATATCACCTTCTTGAATATCAATATTTTTAAGGAAAGCAGGAGATTTTCGTAAGATTTTTTCAACTGTAAAAGGTTGATCTTTCTTGAAAATAATTCCCGTTTCGTTTGTGAAATAATTCAATCTTCGACTTTCTTCTTTTCCGAAAGATGAAAAACCTAAATGCGAAGAATTCAATTCACCTAGCATATCATTTAACAAAATTCTTAAATCATTTCGATTGTTAACATAAGGTAAAAACGTTGCGTATTGCTCTTTTTTCGCTTTCCAATCGATTCCGTGAAAATTCTCATCATAGAAATTTTCTTCTACTCCAGCCCAAGCTTCTTCGTACATTTGATTGAATTCTGAAGCCAAGTTTTTATTGAAATTATATTTAATACTAACTTTTTCAGGATTTGTAGAACTAATGCCAAATTTGTAAACAGAATTATCGATTAAAGCATAAAGATTTTTCTCATTTTTTACGATAAAATCAGCGCCTTTGTTGAATATTTTATCTGTTTTATCTTCTTCAAAATCAGTGGTTGTTTTTCTGTATAACTGAAATTTACCATTTTCTTGATTGGTGTTATAGAATAAAAATTGCTTTTTATCATCCGCAAAAACAAAAGGATTTGTCTGATATCCAAAACGGTCTGTTACCAATTCAATTCGTTCCAAGAATCCTTCTGGATTAATAGTTAATGCTTTAAAGTCGTTCTTTTCTTCTTTTTTCTCTTTCTTCTCAACCTTTTTTTCTTCTACAAATAAATTATCAAATTTTTCTGATTTATAAGCTTGGTCAAACCAATCTAAAGAAGCGCGATAAATACTTGATTCTTGCATTCCCAAAGGATAGGATGGGTTTTTTCTATCACTTGAAAAATAAATGTATTTTCCGTCTGGAGACCAAGTAGGATCGGCTTCGGAAACACCAGTATTAGTTAAATTAACAGTTGTATTTTTTTTGATGTTGTGAATAAAAATATCTAACTCGAAATTGCGTTTTGCAGAGAATAACACATATTCATCATTTGGAGAAAAAGATGGTTTTGAATTTTGGAAAGCCCAAATTTCATCTTTAACAATTGTTGATGATTTAAGTGATTTCAAATCTAATAATCTTACTTCATCGCCTCCACTTAAATAAACAGCTTGTGATAAATCATTGTTGAATGTAATGTCTCGATTATTTCTTAAATCAGAAGTTAATTGTTCAACTTTTCCTTTTCCATCTGCCGAAATTTTAAACCAATTTTGGTAACCTTTATAGGTTTGGTTGAATATTAAATTTTTATTGTCTTTTAACCATTTTACTTCTAAAACACGTTCTTTTCCATCAGAAATTTGATTGATAAACTTTCCTTCATTATCCGAAACAAAAATAATTCCTCTGCTTACAAAAGCCATTTTATTTCCGTCGGGAGAAATATCAAAATAATCAATATTATTTTCAACTTCAAAATTTTGTTCTTTTTCTAAAGATTTATTCGAATTAACATTAATTGTAAGTGGTTTCGAGGTTTTAGCTTTTACATCGTAAACAAATAATTGATAATCTTTTTCGAAAACAATTTTTGAACCATCAGCCGAAACAAAAGGTTTCTTGATCGAAGTTTCAAATTTTGTTAACGCTTCTTTTCTACCATTTGCTAACTGATATAAGTTGTATTCGCCATTATTTTCGTCCGAAATAAAATAAATAATTCCGTTTTTATCAACTGTAGGATTGAAATCTTTTCCGTTGTAATCGGTATATTGTTTATAACTTTTTGTGGTTGGATTATATCCTAATAAATCTGGATTATTTTCTCCTTTGTATCTTTTTCGTGTAACTTGACTTGCACTTTCAGATGAATTTGTGAAAATATATTCGCCTTGAGGAGTTTCTACTAAACCATTTGTTGTGTTGAAATAATTTGTAAAAAGCGCTTCTGGTGTTTTTCCATCTAAATCAATTTTAAAACTTCCAAATCCATTATTTTGATTTGATGTAAAATAGATCGATTTACTATCCCAGCTCCAACTTTCGACTTCGTCTTTGGCTTGATGAAACGTCAATTGCTTGATTTGTCCACCATTTATAGGCATCACATAAATATCGTAATTCCCGTATTGATTAGAACTGAATGCCAACCATTTTCCATCTGGAGAAACACGAGGATTAATTTCTTCACCTTCTAAAGCTGTGATTCTTGATGCATTCCCGCCATTTATATCGGTTGACCAAATGTCGCCATCGTAACTAAAATAAACCGTTTTAGCATCTGGACTTAAAGAAGGAGTAGAAGTGAAATACACTTTTTCCTGAGCAGAAACTTGCGAAATTGCAAAAGCACTAAGTAAAGTAAAAACTATTTTTTTCATGTGTGTGAATTTATAATTACTATAAACTTAGAAAGTTTTTTAGTATTTGTTCTCCTATTCCTGCAGATTTCTCTGGGTGAAATTGAGTTGCGTAAAAATTATCTTTATGTAAAGCTGCTGAATATTCTAAAATATAGTCTGTTTTCGCGATCGTGTATTCTGAATTCTCGCAATAAAAACTATGTACATAATAAATGTTGGAGTTCTCTTCTACTTCGTTAAACAAAGGTGTTTTTAAATCATAAATCGTATTCCAGCCCATATGAGGAACGATTTCTGTCGAAGGAAATAATTTCACTTGAATAGGGAAAATTCCTAAACAATCGGTATCTCCTTCTTCCGAATAAGCGCACATTAATTGCTGACCCAAACAAATTCCTAATGTTGGTTGTTTTAAGTTCTTAATGACTTTATCTAATCCTTTTTCTTTTAAATAATTCATTGCGGAACTTGCTTCTCCAACACCTGGAAAAATTACTTTATCTGCTTTTTGTAAGGTTTCAAAATCGTCCGTAATTATTGCTTTGTATCCCAAACGAGTTACTGCATTGTACACCGATTTTACATTTCCTGCATTGTATTTTACTATTGCTATCATTTTTTTTGTTCTAAGTTCTAAGTTCTAAGTTCTAAGTTCTAAGTCGTAAGGCATAAGGATAAGAAAATCCTTAGAACTTATACCTTAAGACTTAAGTCTACAAAAGTCCTTTTGTTGATGGTAAAATCATTTTTTCTAGATCGCGCTTAACCGCTACTTTTATGGCTTTGGCAAAGGCTTTGAAAATCGCTTCAATTTTGTGATGTTCGTTTGTGCCTTCCGCTTTGATATTTAAGTTTGCTTTTGCACCGTCTGTAAATGATTTGAAAAAGTGATAGAACATTTCAGTCGGCATTTGACCAATCATTTCACGTTTAAAATCTGCTTCCCAAACCAACCAATTTCTTCCTCCAAAGTCAATTGCTGCTTGCGCTAAACAATCGTCCATTGGTAAAGTAAATCCGTAACGTTCGATACCTAATTTATTTCCTAACGCTTGCGCGAAAACTTCACCTAAAGCAATTGCTGTATCTTCAATCGTGTGGTGTTCGTCCACTTCTAGATCTCCATCCACTTTTATCACTAAATCCATTTGTCCATGACGAGCGATTTGATCTAACATATGATCGAAAAAGTGAATTCCTGTCGAAATATCCGATTTTCCTGTTCCGTCAAGATTTAAATCAATTTTAATCTTTGTTTCATTCGTATTACGAACAATTGAAGCAGTGCGATTTTGAAGTTTTAAGAACTCGTAAATCTCTTTCCATGAAGTTGTTTTTAAAGCAATCGTTTCATTCAGACCTTCATTGTCTTTGATTTCGTTAGCGCCTAAAGCCTCATCATTCGCGATAAAAATTCCTTTTCCACCAAGATTTTGAGCTAATTTAACATCCGTTATTCGATCACCGATCACAAACGAATTTGTTAAATCATATTCAGGGTTATTGATATACTTTGTTAATAAAGCCGTTCCAGGTTTACGCGTTGGCGCATTTTCATGAGCAAAAGTTTTATCAATGTAAATACCCTCGAATTTCACGCCTTCATTTTCGAATGCTTTCACTACGAAATTTTGTATTGGCCAAAATAATTCTTCAGGATTAGAAGGCGTTCCTAAACCATCTTGGTTGGTCGCCATAACTAATTCGTAGTCCAATTCTTTTGCAATTTTACCTAAATAAGTAAATGCTTCTGGATAGAATTCTAATTTAGAAAAGCTGTCAACTTGATAATCTTCAGGCTCTAAAATTATGGTTCCATCGCGGTCTATGAATAGTAATTTCTTCATAATTTTATATTTACGATTTACAATTTTTGATTTATGAATGACAGAAATCGTCAATCGTAATTCAAGAATCATAAATTAAATTATTTTAAGTGTTTGTATTAATTTTTGGTTTTCCTCTTCTGTTCCAATCGTTATTCTTAAACAATTTTGACACAAATCATCGTTGTTTCGATTACGAATGACAATTCCTTTTTCGACCAATTGATTGTAACGTTCGTTTGCATTATCAACTTTAATCAAAATGAAATTCGCATCGCTTGGATAGATTTTTTCTACAAATGAAATTTCAGTTAAAGCAGTTTCTAAAACTTCTTTTTGTTCGATAATTGTATTTGTAACAGCTATCACTTTATCGTAATCGCTTAAAATTTCAATCGCTTTTAATTGTGTTAATTGATTAATATTATAAGGCGGTTTGATCTTGTTTAAAACATCCACAATTTCTTGTGAAGCATACAAAATTCCTAAACGGATTCCTGCCAAACCAACCGCTTTCGATAAAGTTTGTGTAACAATTACATTAGGATAATTTTTGATTTCTTTTATCCAAGAAACTCCCGTAGCGAAATCGATATAAGCTTCGTCGATAATTATTAAGCCATTGAAACGATTCACAATTTCTAAAATAGTTTCTCTTTTGATGATTTTTCCTGTTGGATTATTAGGTGAACATAAAAAAATCATTTTTGTATGTTCATCTACTTTCGAGAAAATATCTTCGATGTTTGGTTGAAAATCTTCTTTGTTTAATAACGATTTTCGGTATTCAATAGCGTTTAAATTCGCTAAAACACCATACATTCCATAGGAAGGTGAAATCGCAATAACATTATCTAGATTCGGTTCGCAAAATGCTCGGAAAATTAAATCTAACACTTCGTCACTTCCATTTCCTAATAGAATCTGATTTGCAGGAAAGTTTTTGATTTCACTTAAAATCCATTTTACATTACGTTGTAAAGGATCAGGATAACGATTCAATCCATTATTGAAAGGATTTTCGTTCGCATCCAAGAAAACGAAATCGTCATTTATTTCTTGAAATTCGTCACGAGCTGATGAATAAGCTTTTAGCGTTTTTACGTTAGGACGAATGATGTTATTTATGTTGAATGAATTCATGTACGATTTTTGATTTACGATTTTAGATCATTTAGTCTTAAGGTTACTGCATTTTTGTGAGCAAATAACTCTTCGGCTTCAGCCATTAATTCGATTGCTGGACCAATGTTTTGAATTCCTTCTGCTGATAATTTCTGAAACGTGATTTTCTTGATAAAACTATCAAACGAAACTCCTGAATAATTTTTTGCATAACCATTTGTAGGAAGTGTGTGATTGGTTCCTGAAGCATAATCACCAGCTGATTCGCACGAATAATTTCCTAAGAAAACGGAACCTGCATTAATAATTTTTTCGATGTAATTGTCAGCCGTTTCGCAAGCAAAAATTAGATGTTCTGGCGCGTAAATATTCGAGAAATTTACACATTCTTCGATAGAATTTAGAACAATTCCTCTTGAATTTTCTAGAGCTTTAGTTGCTAATTCTTTTCTTGGAAGAACTTCTAATTGAGCATTAATTTCAACAATTGTTTCGTTTAATGTTTGCTCATTCGTTGTTAATAAAATCACTTGCGAATCGATTCCGTGTTCTGCTTGTGACAATAAATCGGCTGCGACATATTTAGGAACTGAAGTTTCATCAGCAATCACCAAAACTTCACTTGGTCCAGCTGGCATATCAATAGCTACACCAAAGTTTTGAGCCACTTGTTTCGCAGCTGTTACATATTGATTTCCCGGTCCAAAAATTCTATCTACTTTTTGGATTGTTTCTGTTCCAAAAGTTAAAGCTCCAATCGCTTGGATTCCGCCAACTTTATATATTTTTTCAATTCCGATTAAGTTTGCAGTATACAAAATTGCTGGGTGAATTTTTCCTTCTTTGTTAGGAGGTGTACATAAAATAATATTTTGGCAACCAGCTAATTTAGCAGGAATTCCTAACATTAATGTCGTAGAAAATAACGGAGCTGTTCCGCCAGGAATATAAATTCCAATATTTTCTATACCGCGAGATTCTCTCCAACAATTTACACCTCTTGTTGTTTCAATAACTTTTATTTCTTCGGGTTGTTCAGCGTGAAACTTCTCAATATTAGAAGCTGCTAATTGAATTGCTTGTTTTAAATCTTCAGAAATTAAAGTTTTTGCTTCTTCAATTTCTTGAGTAGAAACTTCTAAAGAAGTTAACTTAACTTGATCAAATTTTTCTGTAAAAACAATTAATGCTTGATCTTTTTCTGTTTGAATTTTTCCAAAAACATCTAAAACGATTTTTTGTAAATCTTGTGCTTCTTTCGTTGGTCGAGCTGTTAACGTAGACCAGTCTGAAAGTTGAGGTTTGATATATGTTTGCATGTTGTTACGAATTACGATTTTAGAATTACGAATTACGATTGAATCGTAAATTGTAAATCGTCAATCAAAAATTATAAAATCATTTTTTCAATTTCTAATACTAAAATTCCTTCTGCACCCAAAGCTTTCAATTGCTCGATGATGTCCCAAAAAGTATCTTCCTTAATGACAGTGTGGATTGATGACCAACCTTTCTCGGCCAATGATAAAACTGTTGGAGATTTCATTCCGGGTAACAAAGCAATGATTTCTTCTAACTTTTCGTTTGGGGCGTTTAATAAAATATATTTGTTTTCAGAAGATTGTTTTACTGCTTCGATTCTAAATAAAAGACGATCTAAAATAGCTTGTTTTTCAGCATCGAGATTTTGATTAGAAATTAAAACAGCTTGCGATTCAACCACCGTTTCCACTTGTTTTAAACCGTTTGTTAATAGAGTAGAACCTGTAGAAACGATATCAAAAATAGCATTTGCCAAACCGATACTTGGAGCAATTTCTACGCTTCCTCCGATTTCTTCAATCTTGACATTAATTCCTTTTTCTTGGAAGAATTTCACTAAAATACGTGGATAAGAAGTTGCAATTTTTTTATCTTGAAAATAACTTAAATCTGTATAAATTTCATCTTTCGTGATCGCTAAACAAAGTTTGCAGCCAGCGAATCCTAATTGACGGATTTGAGTGACATTTTTATCTTTTTCCCAAACTTCATTTTCACCTAAAATACCAATATCAGCAACCCCTTGTTCTACATATTGCGGAATATCGTCATCACGTAAGAATAAAACTTCGATAGGGAAATTAGGAGATTCGGTTCTTAATTTTCGATTACTTGTAGAGATTTTAATTCCGCAATCTTTCAATAATTCGAGTGATTTTTCACTTAATCGACCGCTTTTCTGAATGGCTATTTTTAATTTACTCATTTTTAATATTTTATATTTTAAAGTTTGAGTAAATCGATGATTAAATCTTGAAGTAACAAAAAATCCCGTTCGATTTACTCAAACGGGATTTAGATATTGTGATAAAATCATTACATACCACTATCTGCTCGCTTGAGTGCAAGTATGATGGTGATGATGATGTAATTGATTTGGGTACATTTTACTTTTTTGCTGGAACAAATGTAGAAAGGAAATTTTAATTGACAATAGATTTTTTGAAAATTAGTAAATAAACTTGTTATTAATTATGAAAACCTTATTTTTTTCTATTTTTATCCAAAAGAACTCAAATATTTATTAAGTTTTATTGATTTGATTAATTCTCAATATTTTATAGAAAGTTCGGTTACATCCAAAACTTTCTTTTATTTTTGCAGTAATATATGTTAGAAAAACAAGAAGCACAATACGAAAAAGTAGTTTTAGTTGGGTTGATTACACGTGAACAATCCGAAGAAAAACTGACGGAATATATGGACGAATTGGAGTTCTTAGCTTATACAGCTGGAGCGACTGTTGGAGAACGTTTTACGCAAAGAATGGACAAACCTGATTCTAAATTCTTTGTAGGAAGCGGTAAATTAGATGAAATCACAGCTTTTGTCGAAGAATATGATATTGATACAGTTATTTTTGATGATGAATTAACGCCTTCTCAGTTGAAAAATATTGAGAAAGTTGTTAACAAAAAAATCATCGATCGTACACAATTGATTTTAGATATTTTTGCTCAACGTGCGCAAACTTCTTATGCGCGTACGCAAGTAGAATTGGCACAATACCAATATTTATTACCGCGATTAACACGAATGTGGACGCACTTAGAGCGTCAGCGTGGTGGAATTGGTATGCGTGGTCCTGGTGAAACGGAAATTGAAACGGATAGACGTATTATTCGTGATCGAATTACGTTATTGAAAGAGAAATTGAAAGGAATCGATAAGCAAATGGCTACTCAACGTAAAAATCGTGGAGCATTGGTACGCGTTGCGTTGGTTGGGTATACAAATGTTGGGAAATCAACGTTGATGAATGTCTTATCGAAGTCCGAAGTTTTTGCCGAAAATAAATTATTTGCAACATTAGATACAACGGTTCGAAAAGTGGTAATTGGTAATTTACCTTTCTTATTAACGGATACGGTTGGGTTTATTCGCAAGTTGCCAACACAATTGGTAGAATCGTTCAAATCTACATTAGATGAGGTTCGTGAAGCGGATTTGTTGGTGCATGTTGTGGATATTTCGCATGCGAGTTTTGAGGATCATGTGAATTCTGTGAATCAAATTTTAGCTGAAATAGAGTCGAAAGAAAAACCAACGATTATGGTTTTCAATAAAATTGATAATTTTTCTTATATTAAACAAGATGAAGATGATTTGTCTGAAAAGAAATTTGAAAATTATTCGTTAGAAGATTGGAAACGTACGTGGATGGCGAAAACAGATTATCCGACATTGTTTATTTCGGCAACGGAAAAAGATAATTTAGAAGATTTGCGAAAAACGGTTTATGAAGAAGTGAAAGAAATTCACATGAAACGTTTTCCTTATAATAATTTCCTTTTTCAATATTACGATGAGGAAGAAAATGATTCGGAAGAATAATAGTTTTAATTTTTAGATTTTTTAAGATTAAAAATTAGAATTAATATAACCATAAATAATAATCCAATTTGAATATAAAGACCCATTGAATTTTCACGAAAATTATTATACAACTTTATAAGACCATTGATTATTATAATCAGGAAGAATAATAATATTAGAGGCTTGTGTTTGAAATTCATAAATGTAAGTTTGTATTAAAGTTAGGAAATTTATATTTAATATTTTAAAATAAATAAGAGTTCAGTTTTTGGACTCTTTTTTTTGTTAACATCAACATCTAATTGATAAAATATGATAGAGCAATTAAAATCAACTTTACAAGATTTAGCGGACGATGATAAAGCGAAGATTATGATGCGTTTTTTCAAAACTGGAAAAGGAGAATATGGCGAAGGAGATATTTTTCTCGGGATTTCTGTTCCGAATCAGCGTTTGATTGCGAAATAATTTTATCAACAAGTTTCGTTAAATGACATCGAAAATCTATTGAATTTTAATATTCACGAATACAGATTAACTGCTTTGTTGATGTTGGTTTCGAAGTACGAAAAATCAAAAGATGAAAAAGTGAGAAAAGATATCATCGATTTTTATCTTGCTCAAACTTCTCAAATCAACAATTGGATTTGGTTGACATAAGTTGTTATAAAATTTTGGGCCATTATTGTTTTCATCAAAAGCGAGAAGAATTACTTTTTGAATTGGCGGATTCAGAAGATTTGTGGGAAAAACGAATCGCAATTGTATCAACGATATATTTTATCAAACAAAAATCATTTTCAATTGTTCCAGAAATTATGTTGAAAAATCTTCATCATTCGCACGATTTAATGCACAAAGCAAATGGTTGGATGTTGCGTGAAATGGGAAAAATGGACGAAGAAAAGTTGATTGAGTTTTTGGACGAATATACGTTGCAAATGCCAAGAACAACGTTGAGATATGCGCTCGAAAAAATTGATCCAATTCTCAAAGATTATTATATGAAATTGAAATAATTTGCATAAAAAAAAGTCGCTCTGTGAGCGACTTTTGATTTTATATCAAGAATAAATTCTTACAAAATAACATGACCTAATTTTGTCAATTTTTGATGATCTAAAACTTTGATTTTTCGTCCTTCAACTTCGATTAATTCATCAGTTTTGAATTCAGAAATCAAACGAATTGCAGATTCTGTTGCTGTTCCAATCAAATTAGCCATTTCTTCGCGTGTCAACGAAATGTTGATAAATCCGTCTTTGTCTGTTCCTAATTTTCCTTCTAATAAAATTAAAACTTCAGCCAAACGTTCGCGAACTGTTTTTTGTGCTAAATAAGTGATTGTTCTGGCGTATTCTCCCAAATCTTTTGCAATTCTTTGTAAAATATTGAAAGCTAATTTTGGATTAACTTCTAATAATTTTAAGAAGAATTTTTCTGGAATATAATATATTTCAACTGGCGTCATTGCAGTTGCAGATGCACCAAAAACTTCTTGACTTAAAATTGAGCGATAACCGATAATGTCACCTTCGTTGATAAAACGTAGAATTTGCTCTTTTCCATTAAAGCCAATTTTGAACAACTTAGCAGTTCCTTTCATTACGCAATATATACCTTTTGGTGTGTGACCTTCCTGTATAATTTCGTCTCCTTTTTTTAGGTTGATGATTTTCTTTTCTTGCTCAAACTCCAATAATTCTTCCTTACTAAAAACCCCGAAAGACTCTGGGTTATCAAACATCGCTTTAATCGATACTACATTTTCATTAAACTCTGACATATCTTGTTGTTATGACTTAATTCATACAAAGTTAACGTTAATTCTGATAAAAGGAAAGTAATTTTGTAAAATAGTATGGAAGAGAATTGTTTTCACTGTGGTCAACGAATTGAAGAAGAGGTTATTCAGTTCGATGAAAAGGATTTTTGTTGTCAGGGTTGTAAAACGGTTTACGAGATTTTAAACGTAAATAATCTAAAAGATTATTACGACCTTAATCGTAATGCAGGTTTGCGTCCTGATGAAAAAAGTAATCATCAATTTGATTTCTTAAACACAAAAGAAATCTTTGATAAAGTTGTCGATTTTTCAGATGACGGCGTTACAGTTGTGTCCTTTTATGTACCTGTAATGCACTGTACTTCGTGTGTTTGGTTGTTAGAAAGTTTGGATACGATTAACCCAAATATTATATCTTCTAATGTCAATTTTACACAAAAAACTGTTCAGATTACGTATCGTGATGCGGATTTGAAATTAGGTGATTTGGCAAGATTTATTACAAATTTAGGCTACAAACCTTCGATTAATCTAAAAACATTAGACAAAAAGAAAAAAAGCAAAGTCGATCGTTCTTTGGTGAGCAAATTGGTAATAGCAGGATTCTGTTTTGGGAATATTATGCTTTTATCTTTTCCAGAATATGTCGAAGTTTTTGGTAATGTAAAAGAACAATGGTTAGATCAAAACAAAGGATATTTCCGTTGGACAATGTTCGCGTTATCGTTGCCTGTTTTCTTTTATTCATCTACCGATTATTTTGTTTCGGCTTGGCAAGGTCTGAAAAATAAATATATCAATATCGATGTGCCAATTGCGTTAGGAATTATTGTGATTATGTTTAAATCGACTTATGATATCATTTTCGATATTTCGCCAGGTTACTTTGATACATTAGCGATGCTTTTATTTTTGATGTTGACAGGTAAATGGTTTCAGCAACAAACAATGCAAGCGTTGGCATTTGATCGAGATTACAAATCGTTTTATCCAATTGCAGTTGCGAAATTAGAAAATGGTTATGAACAACCAATTTTGTTGGCTGATTTGAAAAAAGGTGATCGAATTTTAATTAGAAATGAAGAAATTATTCCAGCCGATGCCATTTTGATGAAAGGTGAAGCGATGATTGATAACTCGTTTGTAACGGGAGAATCTCGCTTGATTCAGAAAAAAGCTGGAGATAAAATATTTGCGGGTGGAAAACAATCTGGTCATGCAATTGAGCTGGAAATTATTTCGGATGTTAATCAAAGTTATTTAACCCAATTATGGAACAATGATGCTTTCCAGAAAGAAGAATCTGAGTTGAATGCTTTGACGAATAAAATCAGTCATTATTTCACATTAATCATCCTTATTATTACAGCAATTTCTGCTGTTTATTGGTATTTCCACGATTCTTCAAAAATATTAGAAGTTGTTACATCAATCTTAATTATCGCTTGTCCTTGTGCGTTAGGTTTATCGTCTCCGTTTATTTTGGGACACATGATGCGTATTTTCGGGAATAAGAAATTCTATGTAAAAAATACATCAACAGTCGAAAGAATGGAGAAAATTACAGATGTAGTTTTTGATAAAACGGGTACAATTACGGAAAGTGATGAAGCGCAAGTGCAATACGAGGGGAAAGAACTTTCTGAGTATCAAAAGCAATTGGTGAAAGCATTGATTAGAAACTCTAATCACCCTTTAAGCCGTACATTATATAAGAAGTTGACGGTTGATGATCATTTGCCAATTTCTAATTACGAAGAAATTGTAGGAAAAGGTCAGCAAGCTGATGTAGATGGACATCAAGTAAAAGTTGGTTCGAGAAGTTTTACGAATGCTATTTTTAATGAAAATAGATTAAATCAATCTCAAGTTTTTATAGCGATTGATGGAGAAGTTTTTGGTAAATTTGTGTATACCAATCGATATCGAAAAGGTTTAGATCGTTTATTGAAAGAGTTGGGTACATATCAGTTACACGTTTTGTCTGGGGATAATGATTCTGAAAAAGAATATTTAGAAACTATTTTTCCAGCCAATGCAAAATTGATTTTTAATCAATCGCCAACTGATAAGTTAGAATATATCAAACAATTGGAACAAGAAGGGAAGAAGGTGATGATGCTTGGAGATGGATTGAATGACGCTGGAGCTTTGAAACAAAGTACAGTAGGGATTTCTATTTCTGAGGATATTAACAGTTTTTCGCCTTCGTGTGATGGAATTTTGGATGCAAAAAGTTTTTCGGCAATTCCAAATTTCTTGAAGTTATCGAAGACCACGATGAAATTTGTAAAAATTGCTTTTTTCATCAGTTTCTTGTATAATATTGTTGGACTTAGTTTTGCTGTTTCTGGTTATTTACAGCCAGTTGTAGCGGCTATATTGATGCCAATAAGTTCTATTTCAGTGTTAATTTTTGCAACGGCAAGTACCCGAATTGCAGATAAATTAACAAAATGGAATTTAGATTGATTTTAAATTAGAGTTATACATACTGCTCTGACCAAAATCATTGTGATAAGAACTTAGGGCTTTGTAATTTTGTGGAGCTATGGGGATATTATTATTAATGATATTAGTTAGTGTCTCTTTGGGGGCAATTTTCCTTCTTTTATTCTTTTTAGGGTATAAGAAAGGACAATTTGATGAGGATGAATCCCCAGCAGTGAGAATGTTAAAAGATGATAAAAAAACACAAGATAAAATCGACTCATAATGCAAATGCAGACTTTTAGTTACGACAATAAGATCGTAAAGTATTTCCTTTATGCCACATTGTTTTGGGCAGTTATGGCATTTTTCTTTGGAGTATTGGTTGCAACTTTGTTGTTTTTTCCAACGTTACCAGAATACATCTTCGGATCGGATGATGGTACAATCGGAGGGAACATCCAAGGCTTAATCAATTCGCAAGGAAAACTTGGTTTTGGTAGATTAAGAATGATTCACACAACATTTGCGGTATTCGCCTTTGTTGGGAACTCTTTCTTTACTGGAGCTTATTATTCAATGCAAAGGTTGTTGAAAACCAGAATGTACAGCGATGTTTTAAGCTGGATCGTTTTCTGGGGATGGCAATTATTTATTGTATTATCATTTGTAACATTTATCTTAGGATACAACACTTCTAAAGAGTATGCTGAGCATGAATGGCCAATTGATATTTTAATCGCGTTAGTTTGGGTATTGTTTGGAGCACAAATGTTCTTAACGATTGCTAAGCGTCGTGTACGTCACTTGTACGTTGCAATTTGGTTCTATATCGGAACTTGGGCAGCAATTACAATGTTACACGTGTTTAACAATTTAGAAATCCCTGTAACATTTAGCTTAACGGCTCCGAAATCATATTCATTGTATTCTGGAGTTCAAGATGCGTTAGTACAATGGTGGTACGGGCACAACGCCGTAGCATTCTTCTTAACGACACCTATCTTAGGATTAATGTATTACTTTGTACCAAAAGCAGCTAATAGACCTGTATTCTCATACAAATTATCTATTATCCACTTTTGGTCATTAATCTTTATTTATATTTGGGCTGGTCCTCACCACTTGCTTTATACAGCATTACCAGGTTGGGCACAAGCTTTAGGAACAGGTTTCTCTATCATGTTAATCGCTCCATCTTGGGGAGGTATGTTAAATGGTTTATTAACATTACGTGGTGCATGGGATAAAGTACGAGAAAATCCTATTTTGAAATTCTTCGTAGTTGCCTTAACTTGTTATGGTATGGCTACTTTCGAAGGTCCAATGTTAGCAACAAAAACATTAAATAAAATTGGTCACTTTACAGACTGGGTTCCTGCTCACGTACACGTAGGTACTTTAGGATGGAATGGATTTATCGCTTTTGGTATGATCTATTACTTAGCTCCAAAATTATTCAACACAAAATTAGCATCTGTTAAGATGGCTAATGCTCACTTCTGGATTGGTACTTTCGGTGTCTTATTCTGGGTAATTCCTATGTATGTTGCAGGATGGACACAAGGTTTAATGTGGAAACAATTCGCAGCAGACGGAACATTAGAATATGGTAACTTCTTACAAACAGTTACAATTCTTAAACAATGGTTATATCCATTACGTGCATTCGGTGGAACATTATACTTAATAGGAGCAATCTTAATGATTATCAATGTTTGGAGAACTGTAAAATCTGGACACTTTGTTGCAAATGAAGAAGCAGAGGCACCAGCATTAGCACCAAAAGCTTCTACACGTGCACAAGGAGAAGGTGTTCACTCTTGGATTGAGAGAACTCCATTGGTAATGACAATTGGAGCAGTATTAACTTTAGCAGTTGGTGGTTTAGTAGAGATTGTTCCTACAATCGTAGTAAAATCAAACGTACCTACAATCGCAAGTATCAAACCTTATACTCCGTTAGAATTAGAAGGACGTGATTTATATATTCGTGAAGGATGTAATGCTTGTCATACGCAAATGGTTCGTCCATTCCGTGACGAAGTAAAACGTTATGGTGAATACTCTAAAGCAGGAGAATTTGTTTACGATCACCCATTCTTATGGGGGTCTAAAAGAACTGGTCCAGACTTACACCGCGAAGGAGGTAAAAACCCAGATGCTTGGCATTACAAACACATGTGGAATCCACGTTCTACATCAGATGGTTCTATCATGCCTCGTTACCCTTGGTTAATTGATAATAAATTAGACCGTGAGTTGACGCGTGATAAAATGAAATCAATGGTTGCATTAGGTGTTCCTTATCAACAAGAAGATTTTGACAGTATGCAAGTTTCTATGAACAAACAAGCTTTAGCAATTGAGCAAACTATCTTTAAAGATGCATCTGACTTGAAAGAGTTATATGCGAAAAAAGAAGCAGAAGCTAAACAACAAGGTAAAGAGTTTGTTCCGTTAAGAGATCGTGAGATTACAGCGTTAATCGCATATTTACAACGTTTAGGAACAGATATAAAAGCTGAACAAGTAGAGACAGCAAGTAACTAATGTTAAAATATTATAAAGAATTCCTTTCTCAGTATGAGTATGCATCTTTGTTGCAGACATTAATCCTAATAGGATTTATAGCAGTCTTTGTGACGATTTTTGTTAAGGTTATGAAAAAACCAAAAGAGTATTACAAAGACAACGAGTCAGCAGCTTTAGATTTAGAACCAGAAGAGAACGAAAAAAATAATACAAAATGAGACAACGTACCCCGGCTTATATATTTATCCCATTAACGCTATTAGCAGTAATCTTAGCGTTTACAATGGTGACGCCAGTAGATGTGGTGCCAGAACCAGGTTTTCAAGGAATGATTCACAATTTATTGGAGCACTTGAAACATGTGTTTGCGCAAGGAATTTTCTGGGCAGTATTAGCAGTTGCAATCGTGATGCTTTTAATCATCAATGCTTTAAACAAAGTTGTTGAAGCAGAGAAATTTAAAAGATTATCTGAAGAAGAACAAGCTAAATATTTAGAAGATGGTAAAATAGGTTACTTCAAACGCTTATTTAGTTCAGCTGCTAAAAAACAATCTGATAAAGAAGAAGAGTCTATCATCTTAGATCATGGTTTTGATGGAATCAAAGAGTTAGACAATGCTTTACCACAATGGTGGTTATCATTATTCTATTTCGGTATTGTATTTATGGTTGTTTATGTAATGGCATATAGTTTTACAGACTTCGCTCACATGGACAAAGAATACGAAGAAGAAATGGTTTACAAAGATGCGCAAGATAGTATTTGGGCAGTTGCAAATGATATTGATATCACAGGAGCTGTAAACAAATCTAACGATCCTGCAATCGTAGAACAAGGTAAAAAAATCTTTGAGCAAAATTGTACACAATGTCACATGGAAGGTGGTAAAGGAGGTATTGGACCAAACTTAACGGATGATTACTGGGTGAATCATGTAGAAGATAGTTTATTCAAAAATATTTATCACATTGTTTACAATGGATCTCCTCACAATCCTCAAATGCGTGCATTTGGACAACGTAAAGAGTTATCTGGATTAGCAATTGAGAAAGTAGCTTCTTACGTATATTACATCAACCAAAAAGAACCTACGAAAACAGTTGCAGAAGGTGCAGCTGCTCCTCAAGGTGACTTAATGGAAGCATGGAAACAAAAGTAATTGATTGAATAATTACAACAAATATCATATTGAAAGAGAGCTTATTTATAAGCTCTCTTTTCTTTTTTAGTCGTAAATTTGTATATATTTAAAATTCACTATAATGAGTGTTCAAAATTCTGACCCAAAAGATGAATTTAATTTAGACGATTATTTGGATGAAAACAGCCAAATGAACGAAGATGTTCGTAGTTCCATTGGAACCATGGAGCGAACCGGAGAACGTAAATGGGTTTATCCTAAAAAACCAAAAGGTAAGTTTACAAACTATAGGACGTATGTAAGTTATGTATTGTTAGCAATATTAATCTTAGCGCCTTTCTTTAAATTACCTAATGGAAATCCATTGTTCAAATTTGATGTTTTGCACAGCCAATTCATTTTATTTGGTTTTCCATTTTTTACATCAGACTTCTTCCTTTTAGCTTTAGGAATGATCACGACAATTATTTTCATCGTATTATTTACCATGGCTTATGGTCGTTTGTTCTGCGGATGGGTATGTCCGCAAACAATTTTCTTGGAAATGGTTTTTCGAAAAATAGAATACGCCATAGAAGGAGATAGAGCAAAACAAATTAGATTAGATAAACAAGATTGGGACGAAGAAAAAATTCGTAAAAAATTATTGAAATGGACCATCTTCGCTATCATTTCATTTATTATTGCTAATGTTTTCTTAGCGTATATTATTGGAGCTGATGCTTTATACGCAGTTATAAAAGAAGGGCCAGCCGAAAATGTAGGAACATTGGTTGGATTAGTTTTCTTCTCAGCAATGTTTTATTTCGTATTCGCATGGTTCCGCGAACAAGCGTGTACATTGGTTTGTCCTTACGGACGTTTCCAAGGTGTATTAATTGATTCGCATACAATCAATGTAACATACGATTTTAAACGTGGTGAAGGAACAGCTGGTCGAGCAAAATTCAAAAAGAACGAAGATCGTAAAGCAAAAGGAAAAGGGGATTGTATTGACTGTGGTCAATGTGTTGTTGTTTGTCCTACTGGAATTGATATTCGTAACGGAATCCAATTAGAATGTGTTAACTGTACAGCTTGTATTGATGCATGCGACGAAGTAATGGAAAAAGTCGGTTTACCAACAGGATTGATTCGTTATGCTTCGGAAGATGATATCAAACGTGGCGAAAAATTCAAATTCACAAAACGATTAGCTGCTTATACATTTGCTTTATTATTATTAATTGGAGCAATGACAGCTTTCTTGTTCTCTCGGTCTGATGTAGAATCTAAATACCTTAAAGTTCCTGGAACAGATTACAAGGTAGAAGGTAAATATTACGTTAATCAATTCGAGTATACATTGTACAATAAAACAAATGCAGACCAAATTGTAACAGTTCAATTGCTATCACACAAAAACTCAAAAGTAGAAATGTACGAAGGCGAGAATAAATTGAACATGGAAAAAGGTCAAATCATCCAAGGAAAATTCTTCTTGAAAATTCCAATGGATGAAGTTAAATCGTACAAAGAAAAAGTAGTGATTGGATTAGTCAATCAAAAAGGAAAAGTAATCGATAAATACGAAACGAGCTTCTCAGCTCCATTCAAATATTAATCATATGAAGTTAAATTGGGGACATTATGTAGCAATTGCTTTGGGATGTTTTATGATATTCATTCTATCGTTGTTATATTTTGCAGGAGATACAGGCGGAATGGTAACCGAGGATTATTACGAAAAAGAAATTCATTTTCAGGATGAAATAAATGCAGAAAAACGAGCAAATGCTTTGACCGAGAAACCAGAAGTTATTGTACAAGCAAATGGATTTTTATTTAAATTTCCAGCAACTACTGCTTCCGATTTTAAAGGAGATATTTTTTTGATGCGTAATGATGACGAAACAAAAGATGTCAAAATGCCGATTAAATTATCTGATAAAAAGAATTTTTTAGTACCATCTGTTAAGTTAATTGATGGAGAATACGAATTAACTTTAAGCTGGAAAGAAAATAATCAAACTTATTTGATTAAAAAGTCCATTCGATGGATTTCACAATAGTTATCATAGCATTATCCATAGGTCTTACATCGTCCCTGCATTGCGTGGGGATGTGCGGACCTATTGCTTTATCTTTGGGATTAGAATCTCAAAACAAACTAAAATTTACACTTCGTAATTTGACTTATCAATTAGGACGTGTAACCACTTATACAATTTTAGGTGCAATTTTAGGATTGATTGGCGAATCATTTTCATTTGTTGGATTACAAAATTATCTAAGTATTTTGATTGGAGTTTTGATGATTATTATGGTCATGATTCCAAAATTTTACGAAAATGGTGCTACGCAACTTCGTCCTGTAAACGCCTTGATGGTAAAAGTAAAACTCTCTCTTGGTAAATTCTTAATCAAGAAAGATTCTTCCTCTCTTTATATAGTTGGTCTATTAAACGGACTTTTACCTTGCGGAATGGTTTACGCTTCACTTACAGCAGCCATTGGTTTAGGATCAGTTTACAAAAGTGCACTATTCATGTTCTTCTTCGGACTTGGAACCTTGCCTTTAATGTTTGCCACCGTTTTATTTGGTAATTTTTTATCAGTGAAACAACGTCAAACTATCTTAAAAATCTTACCAATTATCACACTTATTTTGGGTGTATTATTTATCCTTCGCGGATTAGAATTAAACATTCCTTTCATTTCACCAGCCAAAGAAGCACTTCAGCTAAATGGAATGGATGAGCATTGTATGTAAATTTATTTGTAATTAATTGAATTTTTGAATTTGAAAAATTCAAAAATTATTATTTTATCCTTATTAATTTCAATAATAATATTATTTATAGTTCAACATTTTGGAAAAGTATTTGAACAAAGTCCATTAGAATCTGACGGATTATATCCTTGTGAAAAAAATTATGAGGGTTATTTTGAACCATTACCTTATTCATTTGATAAAAATTATGATGATAAATTAAGATGTTCTAGTCTTAAAACGAGAGTAACGTTTAATAATCCTATTAGTGAGTGATAAAGGGTATTCAAATGATTATTTTAAAACTGTATTTACATTTCCTCCGTTTAGTACTGACGGTTATATTTCAAACCAACAACAATATGAAAAACTAAAAATTGATTTCTCAAAATATTTAATTCAAATCAATTGAAGCCCTGTCAAGATTTAAATCTTGACAAGGCTTTCATTAAAATCAATACTTTCATCCTTACAAAATAAATCGTATTTTTGACGTTATCACTATATGTAGTGTAACTAAATAAACATCAAAATGATAACACAATTAAGAGGTAAATTAATCGAGATTTATCCAACAAATGCTGTAATAGATTGTAATGGGGTCGGATATTGGGTCAATATTTCACTAAATACATATTCTACTTTAGAACACGAAGAATTGGTTACAATTTTTACACATTTGATTGTTCGCGAAGATGCACATATACTTTATGGGTTTGCTACAAAACTAGAACGAGAAATTTTTCAGAAATTAATTAGTGTTAACGGTGTTGGTCCAGCTTCTGGAATGATGATTATTTCGACACTTTCTTCCAAAGAAATTGCAACTGCAATCGCTCAAGAAGATGCCAGATTATTGCAAAGTGTAAAAGGAATTGGAGCTAAAACAGCGCAAAGAATCATCATTGACTTGAAAGATAAATTGGATCAAAATTTAATATTAGATGTTAATTCTACTTCGGTTAAAAATAAATCTAAGAATGAAGCGTTATCTGCTTTAGAAGTTTTAGGAATTCCTAAAAAATCTGCAGAGAAAATAATGGACAAAATCCTACAAGATCAGCCAGATGCAGACGTGGAATTCTTAGTAAAAGAAACATTGAAGAAAATTTAATGAAGATTCATAACGAACCAAAAACTATTCGTAAAGGCTCTACTATAGCAGCTTTGTGTTTCCTTTTTGCAATGGGAACTATGAGCGATGTGATGGCTCAGGAAAGTGATACGCTTAAGTTTCCTATCCGAGATCAAAAAGGTGGATTGTTTTTAGATAATCAAATAAAATACGATGTACAATATGATGCGATAAAGCGTCAGTATATTTTATATCCTCAAATTGGAACAAGTTTAGTTTCCGAACCTATCTATTTGACACGTCAAGAATACCTGACTTTGGTTCAGAATCAAGACATGAAAAATTATTTCCGAGTAAAATCTCAAACCAACGATCAATTTTATCGTGAAGAACGTTTTGGAGATAAGGAAGGAAAAAAAGAAGGAAGTATTTTACCAAGTTTTAAGGTGAAATCCAAAGCTTTCGAAACTATTTTTGGTGGATCAGAAATTTCATTGATTCCGCAAGGTTATGCAAATTTAGAATTGGGTGTTTTCTTGCAAAAGATAGATAATCCAATGTTGTTGCCACAAAACCGTCAAACGCTTACAATGGATCTTAACCAACGTATGCAATTGAGTATTTTGGGTAAAGTCGGAGAAAATCTTCAGATGAAAGTGAATTATGATACGCAAGCTGGTTTTGGCTTCGAAAATCAAATGAAACTTCAGTGGAGAAAGGCTTTAGGGAATAAATTAGATCCATTTGGTGGAGAAGATGATATCCTACAAAATATTGAGGTTGGTAATATTTCGATGCCGCTTAGTACTTCGTTGATTACAGGGGCGCAATCACTTTTTGGAGTTAGAACAGATCTTAAATTTGGTCGTACAAATGTATCGGCTGTCTTTTCAGAGCAACGTTCAGAATCTAAAAATATCGTGGTTCAAGGAGGTGGTGTGATGACTGATTTTAAAGTCGCTGCCGAAAAATATGAATACAATAGACACTTTTTCTTAGGTCAATTTTTTAGAAATAGTTACGATAGAGCGTTAGCAAATTATCCTGCAGTTAACAGTAATATCAATATCAGTAATATTGAGGTTTGGAAAGTTGATAAATCTGGAGGGAATCAACAGAATAGACGTTCTATTATCGCTTTGCGAGATATTGCAGAAGGTGATACAGCGCCTCAAAATAGTAGTAATGCCTTATTTAATGAGATTAATTCTCAAGGTTTTACTAAGATTAGTGATGCAAGAAGTTATTTGAACGGATATTCTTTCAATGGAGAACAATTTCAGGATGGAGAAAACTTTATCGTCAACGAAAATGTTCGTAAACTTGATGCTTCCGAATTCACTTTCTATCCAAAATTAGGATACATTTCCTTGAATACGCCTTTGGTTGATGGTGAAGATTTATTAGCGGTTTCGTTTCAATATTCGTTAAGCTCTGATCCGACAAAATTATACAAAGTTGGACAAATGTCGAGCGAGACAGATAAACCAATTATTGCGAAATTAATCAAACCAAATTCTGCAGTTAATGTAGCTTCGCCAATGTGGGATTTGATGATGAAAAATATTTATTCGTTAAATGCTTATGGTGTTTCGAGTGAAGATTTTTTGATGAATATTAATTTCAAGGATAATGGTGAACAATCTTCTGGAAAATTAAATTACTTACCAAATTCTGCTGTTTCAGAACAATCGTTAATTCAAGTTCTGAACATGGATAGATTAAATTCGAACGGACAATTACAACAAAATCCTGACGGAAGTAAAGGTGATGGTTTATTTGATTTTCAACCAGGGTTAACAATTGATACAGAAAGAGGAAATATTATTTTCACTTCTGTTGAACCTTTTGGTAAATATTTGAGCAATAAATTAAAAGGTCAAAATGAAGAATATGTTTTTAATCAAATTTATCGTCAATTACCAAATACTCTTTCTGGCGAAAAATTAGCTAATCGTTATACGTTAGAAGGTCGTTACAAAGGAACAGTGACAGATGGTATTCCATTAGGAGCTTTTAATGTGCCGCAAGGTTCTGTTAAGGTAACTTCAGGTGGAGCAACATTGACGGAAGGCGTAGATTATACGGTAGATTATCAGTTGGGGCGTGTAAAAATCATTAATGAACAATTGAAAAATTCTGGAGCACCAATTAATGTTTCTTTAGAAAATCAATCTACATTTAATTTACAGAAAAAACGTTTCATGGGAATTAATGTCGAGCATAAATTTAGTGATAAGTTTATGTTAGGCGGAACTTTAATTAATTACCAAGAACGTCCAGTTACGCAAAAAACACAATTTGGTTCAGAACCTGTGAATAACACAATTGTTGGACTTAATACACAATATAACTCAGAAGCTGAGTGGTTAACTCGTTTAACAAATAAAATTCCGGGAATCAAAACGGACCAAATGTCGAACATTAGTGTTCAGGCAGAGGCGGCTTATTTGATGCCAGGAATGAACAAAGTGACAGGAGGTTATTCTTATATAGACGATTTCGAAGATGCACAATCGCGCATTAGTTTATTAGATGTTGGTTCATGGAAATTTGGATCAACACCAGGAAAACCTGCTGGATATTCTGCTTCTGGTTACCACCCGTTCTTCCCAAATGGAATGAAAAATGACGATTTATCATTCAACAATGGTCGTCGTATGTTATCGTGGTATTCTATCGATCCTCGTTTTTATGGGATGGGAGGAAGCTCGCCTTTAACAGATCAACAAATGTCAACGCATATGGCGCGTCGCATTAAGCTGAAAGAGCTTTTCGATCAACGTGATGTAATGGCTGGTACAAATTCATACATCAGCACATTAGATATGACATTCTATCCGCAAGAACGTGGACCTTATAATGTTAATCCAAATGCAGTAGATACGAAAAACTGGGGAGCAATTATGCGTCCTATTTCAGTTTCTAACTTCAAAGATTCGAATGTGGAATACATCGAGTTTTGGATGATGGATCCTTATGCAGATGGAAAAGGTGGAGAAGGAGAGCTATTGGTACATTTAGGAAATGTTTCGGAAGATGTCTTAAAAGACGGCGAAATGATGTACGAAAATGGATTGCCTCATTCTGGAAATGGTGCGGCGACTGTTGCTTCTAAATGGGGATTAACACCTCAGTTAAATCCAATTTTATATGCTTTTGATACGGAAGGAGCTGCCCGAAAACAACAAGATTTGGGTTATAATGGATTAACAGATGAGGAAGAAGCACAACGTTATGGAATAACGAGTAATAATTTAGTAACAGGAGAATTAGATCCTGCGAATGATAATTATTTATTCTTCTTAGATGATCGCTTTAGAGGTGCATCAATCGGGAATACGGTTCAAGATCGTTACCGTTATTTCAGAAATCCACAAGGAAATAATTCAACTGATAATCCTTTACATGCATCATCTTTAACGCCAGATACAGAAGATATTAATGGTGATTTCAATTTAGATCAGACAGAAAACTATAATCAGTATACATTAAAAATTAACCGTCAAACGTTAGAAGATCCAAACAATAAATTTATTGTTGCAAGAAAAACGGTTCAAGGAGAATTTCCAGACAAAACGAAACATGATGTTAAATGGTATCAAGTTCGTATTCCTGTTGATAACTTTGATTTAGATCTTGACGGAGATGGAGTAGAAGAGTTAAACAATGATGCGTCTATTGCGCAAGCAGAAAGCGTATTAACAGCTGCTCGTTTTATGCGTATGGTGATGCGAGGTTTCGAGGAAGAAACAACTCTTCGTTTTGGTACGTTTGATTTAGTTCGTTCTGAATGGCGTCGTTATACCAAAAACATTTATCCTTATATCATTAGTAATCAAGAAGGTTATGAGGAGGATAAAAATATTGATGATTTAGAAGTTGGTGAGGTTAGTATCGAACGAAATGGTACAGATCGTCCTCGTTATATGATTCCTCCTGGAGTTTATCGTGAACAAACACAAGGAACAACGGGATATCAATCTCAGAATGAAGCTTCGATGACATTGAAAGCGAAGTTTAAACCAGGAAGTACTTCTAAAGCTATTTTTAAGAATACAAATTTAGATTTGCGTCGATACAAAAAATTACAAATGTTTGTATCTGCTCAAAACTTATTAGATAGAGCGTCAAATGCCATTGATAATGGTACAAAATTATTTATTCGTGTAGGTAGTGATTATACAGATAACTACTACGAATACGAAATGCCGTTGAAATATACGCCGCAAAGTTCTGCAACAGAAAGCACAGTTTGGCCTGATGAAAACTTTATCGATTTGAATACAGATTTGTTTACAGATGCTAAAAAACAAAGAGATGCGGATGGCTTCAGTACATTGCAACGTTTCAATTTTGCTTTTGATCAAGAGAACCCAAACAAAACGGTTTATGTAAAAGGTCGTCCAACATTGGGGAATGTATCTTCGATCATGATTGGGGTTCGTAACACTTCTGGACCGTCTGATAAAGAAGTTTTACTTTGGATAAATGAACTTCGTCTGAGCGAAATTGATAATCAAGGAGGTTATGCAGCTTCCGCAAATGTGCAGTTCAATTTAGGTGACTTCGCAAATGTACAAGTCTCGGGAAGCACAAGTTCTGTAGGTTTTGGTGCGATAGATCAAGGTCCTGCAAATCGTAATCAGGACGAATCATTACAATATGCGTTGAATGCACAAGTAAAATTAGACAAATTCTTACCGAAGAAATGGGGAATGGAAATTCCATTCGATTTTACAATTCAGGAAAGTTTTGTCGATCCAAAATATAATCCATTAGACAACGATATTATTTTTGATGAAGCGCCTAATAAAGCCGAATTAGAAAAAGTTGTTCGTACTTATACACAGTTCAAAAGTTTTGCCTTTAACAATATTCGAAAAGTTAGATCAACAAATAACAACAACCCTGTTCGTTTTTACGATCCTTCTAACTTCTCAGTTTCGATGATGTATTCGGATAATTATTACCGTGATATTTACACGCAATATAACATCAACCAACAATTAAGAGCGTCGATTAATTATAATTTCGGATTTAGAGGAAAATCGTACGAACCTTTCAAAAAATGGCGTGCTGTTCAACCAAAAGAGGAATCAGGAAAATATTTACAATTTATTCGTGAATTTAATGTGAATCCTTTGCCAACACGTTTCTCTTTCCGTACAGAGATTGCGCGAACGTATAGCGAAAGACAATATCGAGATATCAGTCAATATTTAGGAGGAGGAAGTTCTTCGAGCTTAATGCGTCCGACATATAGTAACAATTTCTTGTTCAATTGGCAATATAATTTAGGTTTTGATTTGACAAAATCGTTGCGTTTAGATTTAACATCTTCGACAATGACGTTGAATGATGGAACAACTTTCCAGCGTGCAGATCAAGATATGATTTGGCAAAATATGTTCACAATTGGACGTCCAGTTCAGTACGATCAACAATTTCAGGTGAATTATAAATTACCTTTAAAATTCTTCCCATATCTAAATTGGATGAATGTTGAAGCTCGATTTACATCGAATTATAACTGGGTTGCAACTTCTACTGCTTACAGAAATTTTGAAGTAGATGGAAGACCTGTTAATTTAGGAAATGGTACAGCTCAAAACTCTAATTCGATCAATTTGGTGGGAGATTTGGATTTTGTTAAATTCTATCCAGAATTTAAAGGATACAAACGTTACGATTCAATCTTAAAAGGACGCCGAGCAGAAATAGATTCGTTGAATACAGTTTACACAACTTTATTCGCTAAAAAACGTCGTACAAATAAGAAATCAGCTTATAAATTCAAACATAAATTTACAGCAAAAGATTATGGTTGGATGGTTTTATCATCACTAAAACGTGCTAATTTTACATTTAATCAAACAAATGGAGCTGTAATTCCAGGATTATTATACGAGCCAGGTTTCTTTGGTGTTGATGGTAAAAATGGTCCAAGTTTAGGTTTCGTTTATGGAACGCAATTCGATATTAAACGACAATTAGTTGAAAGAGGATTGATTGTTGGTGATGAATTGATGACGGATGCGTATCAAATTACAAAAGGTTCTGATTTTAATGGAACTGCTTTGATTGAGCCAATTCCTGATTTACGAATTGATTTGAGTGCAAAACGTACAAAAGATCGTCGTATTTATCATTCAGGATTCAATTTAGCAGTCGAAAATCCTTACATTGATGAATTAGCAAATCTTAATATTTCGACCGTAAATATCAAAACAGCTTTCAAAGATGGAGATGCAATTTTTGAGCAATTCCTAACAAATACTAAAACTATTTCTGGACGTTTAGCACAAAAAAGAGGTAGCGGAAATGTAGATGGACTTGGTTATTACGAAGGATTTAATGCAAGAAGTTCTGATGTACTTTTACCAGCATTTTTAGCGGCGGTGCAAGGAAAAGATGCAGGTTCGTCTAAATTAGGATACAATCGTTCTATTCCGGTTCCGAACTGGCGCGTAACGTACACAGGATTGAAATCTGTTCCAATTATCAATAAATATTTTGATAATGTTGAGGTTTCGAGTTCATATAATTCGACTTACACAACAACAGGAATTCAGTCTAATCCAAACTTCATGTTAGATACAGGAATTATGGGTGGTGGACAAGTGACTGGTAAAGATGAAAATGGAAACTTCTATACGCAGAATTTATATGGAGCCGTTACGATGATCGAATCATTTTCACCATTATTGGGAGTGGATTTAACATTCCGTAACAGTATGCAATTACGTGCGCAATATAACAGAGATCGTTTATTATCATTAAGCACAACAAATTATACGTATACAGAAGATTATGGATCTGAATATATTGTTGGATTTGGATATATTTTCAAAGATTTCAAAATGAAAATTCGTTACCAAGGAAATCAGAAAACAATCAAAGGTGACTTAAATATTCGTGGAGATTTCTCATTAAGAGATAATCAAACAACAATTCGAAAAGTAATTTATAACTTTGATGACGTACAAAATCCAAACGTACCAACAAGTATTTATGGAGATTCGCAAATAACAGGTGGACAACGAATTATGACATTTAAGTTAACGGCAGATTATAACGTAAGTAAGAATTTGAACTTGAGATTCTATTGGGATCAGATGATGAGTAAATATAAAATTTCAACAGCTTTTCCAATTTCTCAAATTCGTGCCGGATTTAGTGCTACCTTTACATTCGGAAATTAAAAAAACAATAAAACAAACATTATGAGCATTCCAAACAATTTAAAGTACAGTAAAGATCACGAGTGGATTTCTGTAGAAGGAGACGTAGCAACAATCGGTATTACAGCTTTCGCACAAGGAGAGTTAGGAGATATTGTTTATGTTGACGTAGAAACAGAAGGAGAAACATTAGGTCAAGAAGAAGTATTTGGAACAGTAGAAGCAGTAAAAACAGTTTCTGACTTATTTATGCCAATTAGCGGTGAAGTTGTAGAATTTAACACTGAATTAGAAGGTGAGCCAGAATTAATCAACACTGATCCTTACGGAAAAGGGTGGATTATCAAAGTAAAAGTTGAAGACGCGTCTCAATTAGATGCTTTATTAGATGCAGCTGCTTACGGAGAATTAATCGGTGCATAAGACAAAAAAAATAGTATTCTTTGTATATGTTGCGTTGGTGTTTTATCTGACGCTACTTCCACAAGAAAATTTCTCGAAATTAAGTACAATCAAAGAATTAGAAATCTTTTTGGAGATTGATAATTTAGATAAAGTTGTACATTGTGGAATGTTTGGAATGATGACGTTTTTGTTATTTGTCGCATACAAAATAACAAATCTACGTTTGATGATAATTCCGTTTTTGGTAAGTTTTCTTATCGAAATTTTACAAGGCATTTTAACATCACTTCATCGTAGTTTTGATTTTGTCGATTTAATGGCAAACTTATCCGGAATCTCCCTCGCATATATCGCAATAACATATTATTTACAACATAAAAAAACTCAGTAGTATTACTGAGTTTTTTGTTTTTCTTATCTTTTTGACTTATTCAAGTGTAAACTAAGAAAATGTCATTCCGACGTTAGGAGGAATCTTCGATTCTTCATTCTACTAACGTTTTATTCAGAATGACATTTATACGTAAGTCATATTGAACTCGTTTCAACATCACATCAAAATAAAAAAAAGCAACCTTTCGCTTGCTTTTATATTGAAAAAATTAATTGTGCTTACCGCTTAGTTCATCAACTCCTCAGGAATATCACATATCGGAATTGGAACCATTTTATGTTGGTTAATACGATTTAATCTGGAATAAATCTCGAATACTTCTTTTTCTCTACCTTCAAATTCATTTGCAGTTTTTCCAGCTTCTTTCGCTTTCATTGCCCATTCTAATTCATCGTAATTTGCGCCTAATTGATCTTCATCCGAACGATCATCACCAAACAAACCATCTGTTGGTTTTGCTTTTTGAATATCTGTATTAATACCTAAAAATTCAGCAATTTTATACACTTCCGATTTCATCAAATCAGCAATAGGACTAAGATCTACACCGCCATCACCATATTTTGTATAAAAACCAACGCCAAAATCTTCAACTTTATTTCCAGTTCCTGCAACCAAATAATTGTGTAAACCAGCAAAATAATAAAGCGTTGTCATACGCAAACGAGAACGTGTATTGGCCAAAGCTAAATTCACTTTATCCGTCGTTTCCGTTTCTGATAAAGCCGAAACCATTGCATCAAAAGTTGAGGTTAAATCAACTTCTATTGAATCAATTGGCGAAGAAAATTTATTTTTTAACCATTCAATATGACGTTTTGCTCTATCCGCTTGATTTTTTTCTTGATGAATTGGCATTTCCAAATTAAGCAAAGGATAACCTGTCATCGCGCAAAGTGTTGAGGTTACAGCCGAATCAACTCCGCCCGAAATTCCAATCACAAAGCCTTTTTGGTGCGCTGTTTCCAAATAATCTTTCAACCAAGAAACAATATATTCTACAACTTTTTCAGTTTGCATAGTTTAATAATTTATTTCAAAGATAGCAGATTATGAAAAAAATTAGGGTTGAAAATACTACAGATTATTTTACTATTTTTGTTAGCTAAATAACCAAGCAATGAAATTTGTATATGGCTTAGCTTTTGCGAGTTTAATTTTATTTACTGCGTGCAAAAAAGAAAAATCGTGGGAAGTGGATGTCAAAGAACAAAATGTTCAGTTGAATATTCATGATATCAGCCAAGATTTTTTTAACGATTCGATTCCTTTAGCGACTTTACGAAAAGATTATCCTTTCTTTTTTGATGCAAAAACTGCGGATGATGTATGGGAAAGTCAACGTCGTAATAAAGAAGAATTGAGTATTTATGGACAATCTCGAAAGATTTTTGGAGATTTTAAAAACTTAAATCAATCGTTAACTCCGATGTTTCAACGTTACCAATTTTATTTTCCAGAATATAAAATTCCGACGGTTTATACTTATTCATCAGGTTTGCAAAATATAGATTATCCTGTGATGTTTAGTCAGCAATCTGGCTTGATGTTTATTGCGATGGATGCGTATTTGGGGTCAAAGAATAAATTATATGATAGCATTGGTGTAGAACGTTATTTACGCACAAATTTAGATTTTAATCGTTTGCCTTCTCAAGCTGTTGATGCAATTGCGAATGATGTGGTAACATTTAGCCCAAGAAATCAATTATTTATTGATAAAATGATTTACGAAGGGAAGAAATTGATTTTGCAAGATGCATTGTTAACAGATACACCAGACGAATATAAAGTTGGTTACACGCCAGAACAAATTCAGTGGTGTATTGAGAACGAAGGTCAAATTTGGAACTTTTTTGTGGAGCAAAATTATGTATTCAGTTCAGATGCTTCTTTGGATAAACGCTTTTTAGCAGTTAGTCCATTTTCAAAATTTAATAATGAAATAGAACAAGATTCTCCAGGAAGAATTGCGGCTTGGATTGGTTTGCAAATTATTCGCCAATACATGAAAGAGAATCCGAAGGTAGAATTGAAAGCTTTGTTAGATGATATGGATGGTCAAAAAATCTTCAAAGATTCTAAATATAAGCCAGCTTTAGAAAGTAATAATTCAACAAATTATACAACAAAAACAATTGATGGTAAAGTTTACCATTTTGTGAAATAAACTAATAATTAGAAGTTATGAGAACAACAAATATTACGGTAGAGATTGAATTGGACGAAAATCACGTACCAGAAAAAATGACTTGGAATGCACCAGACGGTGGAATTAGTCACGAAGAAACAAAAGCAATGTTACTTTCTGTTTGGGATGATAAAGCAAAAGAGGCTTTGCGTATCGATTTGTGGACAAAAGAAATGACACAAGATGATATGAAACGTTTCTTTCACCAAATTTTAATTTCAATGTCTAGTTCTTACGAAAGAGCAACAGAGGAAAAAGAAGTTGCAGAAAGAATCGCTGCTTTTGCAGAAGAATTCGCAATTGCTTCAAAAATTAAAGGTTAAGATTTTAACCAAATAAAAACTTTAAGTCGAATTTCGTAACATTTTGGTTAGAAATTCGACTTATTTTATATCTTTAATTTTCTGACAAGAATAGTCTATGAAACAATTATTTTTTACTTTACTATTTATTACTTCTCTTTCTTCGTTTGCCCAAGAAAGATGGACAATTGAAAAATGTATTGAATATGCTTCGAAAAATAATTTGACTGTTCAACAGAATACCATCAACCAAGAAATTTTTAATAAAAATTTAGAATTAACCTATAACGCTTGGTTGCCAACAGTTTCGGGTTATGTAGATACTAACTTTACAATCGGAACTTATAATCCAACAATAGAAAAGGGATATTATCAATTTGCGCATTCATTTGGCGTACAATCTAGCATCAATATTTACAATGGTGGAGTTGTTCAATTGAATAAAGACAAAGCTGCTTTGGAATTAGAAGCGTCGAAAGTACAAACTGCGATGACGATAAATGATATTTCGTTACAAGTTGCAAATTATTATTTGGCGGTTTTATTGAACAAAGAATTGAAACAAGTTGCAGTAGGAAATCTAACTATTTCGAAACAATTATTGGATCAAAATCAAAAGAAATTCAAAGCTGGTTCAGTAGCTCAATCTGTTGTTGCTCAATCTGAATCTGAAGTCGCGACAAATACACGTGAAGTGGTAAATGCACAAATCGAAATAGAGCGTGCATTGTTCAATTTAGCGATGTTGTTGCAATTAAATGATTACCGAAATTTTGCTGTAACTGATGTCAAAATTCCAGATAATGTAACGTCTCAATTGTATAATTTGGATGATGTGGTAGAAACGGCTTATCAAAATCAGCCTTCTGTAAAACATGCCGAATTGCAAATTGATGTTGCTGCGAAAGAAACTCAAATCGCGCGAACTTCATTATTTCCAAAAGTGACAGGAAGTTTCAATTTCGGAACGAATTATCTGCAATATTTTAACAAGAGATTACGTCAAGATGCGTTATTAGAGCAATTAGGACATAATGTAACGGGTGTTTTTGGAGTTGGAGTGTCTATTCCAATTTGGAATCAATATTCCTATAAAATTAATATTCAGAAAGCATTAATCAACGAGGATTTAGCAAAAGTTGATCTTCTACAATCGAAACAAGAGGTGTTGAAAAACGTTCAGTCTGCTTATTTTGAAGTAAATAGCTCTTATGCATCATATGATTCGTCGAAAGAAGCGGTAAAATATGCGAAAATTTCATACGATTTTGCACAGAAATCTTACAATGCTGGAGTTATTAATCAATATGATTTTAACCGTTCGCGTAATGACATGATGGTGGCAGAATCGCAAATGTTACAAGCGAAATACAACTACATTTTCAAACAAAAAATATTAGATTTCTATGCAGGCGTTCCAATTACGTTGGAGGAGAAATAGAGGTTTAACTATTTTAATAACCTTTTTTTGATATAATTTATTTCTAGATTTTTTAAATTTAAAAATGATAAATATTCAAGATTACATAAAAAGTTTTTTGTCTCACTTTCCAGAAAATGCAAATCAGCAACCTTGGGAAATCATAGATAATTAAGAAGAAATTCTTACGAATAAAATTCAGCAACTATCTGATGATTATAGGATCGAAGGTAATGTTGCGATTCATAAATCTGCAACTGTAGAGAAAGGAGTTACACTAAAAGGAACAATTATTATTTCAGAAAATTGTTTTATCGGAGCGCATGCCTATTTACGTGGACCAATTTTTCTTACGAATTCGGTTATTGTTGGTCCGGGATCAGAAGTAAAACAAGCAATTCTTTTTGAAAAATCAGCAATAGCTCACTTCAATTTTGTTGGAAATAGTTTAATTGGTGAAAATGTAAATTTTGAGGCTGGTTCTATTTGTGCGAATCATTACAATGAACGTATTGTTAAAACATTTCTGTAAAAGTCAACGATCAAATTATTTCAACTGGTGTAACGAAATTTGGAGCTTTGGTAGGAGACGATTCAAAAATTGGAGCAAATGCAGTTCTTTCTCCAGGAACTATTTTAGAACAAAATTTTATTGTGGACAGATTAGAATTGGTCAAACAAATCGATTAAAGCTAACTATTTTCTCTATTTCCGAAAGAAAATCATCTTATCAAACATAAATCATCTAACTTTCGTGATGTATCTTTGCAGCATGGCAACAATCTTAAATTTAGAAACTTCAACAAAAAATTGTTCGGTTTCGATTGCTAAAGATGGCGTTCAACTATGTTTGGTTGAAGAAAGTGATGAAAACTATGCACATGGCGAAAAACTGAATCAGTTTGTGGATTGGTGTGTGGAAGGTGCGCAAATAAATTGGAAAGATATCGAGGCGGTTTGTGTTTCAAAAGGTCCAGGTTCTTACACAGGTTTGCGTATTGGCGTTTCGTCTGCCAAAGGTTTTGCGTATGGATCTGATATTCCACTTATGGCAATTAATTCGTTGCAAATTTTGGCGGAATCACAATTAAATCAAGAGGCAGATTATATCATTCCGATGATTGATGCTAGACGAATGGAAGTCTATACAGCTTTATTCGATAAGCAAGGAAATCAGTTGACAGAAACTGAAGCGAAAGTAATCGACGAAACTTCTTTTGAAGAATTGAAAGGAAAGAAAATTATTTTTGTGGGTGATGGAGCAGAAAAATGTCAAGAAGTTTTAGCGCATTTAGATGCTACGTTTATACAAACTTTTCCATCGGCAAAAGATATGATTCGTGTTGCGGAAGAAAAATTTAACCAAAAATCATTTGAAGATGTTGCGTATTTCGAGCCATATTATCTGAAAGATTTTGTGGCAGGAAAAAAGAAATCTGAATAAAATAAAAAGAGATAATTTATGAAAAATCTTGTGTTGACAATTGCTTCATTATACGGAATGATTGCGGTTATATTAGGCGCTTTTGGTGCTCATGCATTCAAGAAAATTTTGCCTGCCGAAAAATTAGCAAGTTTTGAAGTTGGAGTACGTTACCAAATGTATCACGCAATTGTTTTGTTAGCTGTTGGAATGTATTTTCAATTTAACAACGATTTAGAACGCTCTGCCGCTTGGTGTTTAATTGCCGGAACATTTGTTTTTTCTGTAAGTATCTATTTGTTGTCATTCGCAGAACATTGGAATGCAAATCTTAAATTTTTAGGACCAATTACGCCACTTGGAGGATTATTCATGATTATCGGTTGGGGTTTATTGGCTTGGATTTTTATGAAAGGAAAATAATTTTCTTTAAATTTATATAATTGTTAATCAGTTATATGAATTTGTGGAATAAATTATTGGTTGGATTATTATTTTTACTTGCAATTAATACAAAAGCGCAAGATAAATTAGTGTTGACGACTCCTTTAATCTTTAAACATAGCGACTTTGAATTGAAATTGTTTAATAACCAACAATTCAAATACAAGTCGGTTTTTCTTAGCTGTATTGTAGAGTTAGATAAAAACGGTAAAGAAATCAATAATGCTAATTATGGTTTTGCTGAAGGAACTTATCAAGTAAAGGATAATAAATTAATCTTAACTGTAAAATCGTCAAGCAACTATTATTCTTTAGAAAAAGAATATTACTTTTTGATTCTTGATAAAAAGACTTTTTTGATATCGAACAAGGATCGAAAAAATCTCAAAGAAGCAAGAATGAGAAGACCAAATAAATCTTTTCCGAATTATATTATAGATACAGATAATCGTAAAGAATATACGTTTTATAGTACTGATCAAAAAGTAACCATCGAAGGTTACGAAAAAGATAAAATATATCAAATGTTTAAATAAAAAAGACACTTTATAAAGTGTCTTTTTTTATTTTTAATCTTTACCATTTATCATTTTAGAAACAATTCCAGAATTTTTATTGACTTCATCGATAATAACTCCAATTAGATGAATGAGAAAGAAGATAGGAAACCAATAAATTGCAGTTTTATGCAGTTCTTCCATAGGGTCTTTGTAAGTTCCATTTCCCCACATTAAATAAAATCCTGTCACAATATTAATTAGCATTAACAAATAGAAAATCATATAAATTATTCCCTGAAATTTTTCGGATGTTGAATGACTTTTCAAAGGATTAGGAAATCGGATTCCCTTTACCAGCATATAAACAATTCGGACAGCAAAAAGACCTAAAGCGATATAAGCAAATATTTCGTGCCATTGCCACATTGGTTCTAAAGAACTTCTCCCAATTGTTTTTAAAGTAGCGTCAGAAATGTTTAAACCTTCTTTTGAAACTTCATTAGTAATCAAAGCAGAAAGATTTTTCTTACTCATCCATTCCATTCTCAAAAAACCAGTTAAGAAAAGCATTATCATCGATATTCCGATTGTCCAATGTAATAATCGATGAGTTAAAGTAAACTTTTTCATAATTTATAGTGATTAAAAAAACCTCTCAAAATTGAGAGGTTTTTGTTGTATTTTTTTATTCAAAATCGTCTTCTGTGAATTCGAATTCTTCAAATGTACATTCTATTTCGAAAGGAATATCTTTTTCAGATTCTTCTACAAAATCTTGCACTTCACCTTTCCAATTCAAGGTCAAAATTCCTTTGTCATTTACACTAAAAGTTAATTCGTTGTTTACCGTTTCGTAATCTTCTTCCGAAGCATTCAACGTTGTGTAATATACTTCCACCGTTTCACCTTCTTCGTCTTCTTCCTCGGCAAAACCGTAAGGAATAGAAACTTTTTTACCGTTTAATTCTTCTACAGATTCTACATCCAAAGGAAAATCATCAATAAATAAAGAAAGTTGAGGAAAATCGTTTTGTAACGAATCGCCTTCTACGTGTTCTAAGTCATCAGTCGAATGTATTTCGACCAACAAACATTTTTTATTTCCTTGAAAAACGACTTTGCATAACGATTTTTCAATATTATAATTAAATGTTTCATCCGGATGGAAGAACTTAATTGTTTTCATTGTTTTGTTAATGTATGTTATTAATTATGAGTACGAATATAATTAAGTTCAATTAATTATCACAAAAAAAATGAGAGAAATTATATTTTTTCGCCTCTAAACCAAAAAAGCCATCTATCTAAGATAAATGGCTTCTATTATTTTATGAATATTCAATTCGATTATTTAGCAGCTTCTGCTGTTGCAGTAGCTGGTTTAGCAGCTAAATCTACTTGTAATAAAACTTCGTCTTTTACAATAGATCCTCCACCACCTGTGAAAACAATTCCGAAATCTTTACGGTTAATTCCGAATTCTTCAGATTTAATTGTAACACCATTCGCATCAACAGTTACATTAGCTTTGAAAGTAACATTTTTAGGAACTCCACGGAAATCTAAGTTTCCAGAAATTTCTGAATTGTAATCTCCACCTTCTAAAGCTTTAACTCCTGTAATTTCGAAAGTTGCAGTTGGGAATTTTTCAACGTCTAAGAAATCAGCAGATTTTAAGTGTCCGTCTAATTTTCCTTTGCTTTCTGCATCAGCATCTAAATCTTTAGATTCGAAAGAAGCAAAATCAGCAACAAATTTCCCTGATTCTAAAACTCCATCGTGTACTTTTACAGAACCTTCTTTTAATTTTACTACTCCGTAGTGACCTTCTTCTGGTTTGTTGATATCGTCAAAAGTTTTTCCACCTTTCCAATTTACAACAGATGTAGTTGTATCAACAGCATATTCTGCCGCTCCTTCAGTTGATGTTGCTCCTTCTTGAGCTTCAGTTGCAGCTTTAGTTTCAGTTTTTCCTCCACAAGAAGTTAATGCAATAGCAGAAACAACAGCCAATCCTAAGAATAATTTTTTCATATTGCTTTTTTTAATTTTTTCTTTTACAAAACTATAATATAAATTAATAGTTGATATTGATTTATATCAATAAATGAAATAATTAAACAATTATTTCATATTGAATAAATCTAATACCTTAGCCAAACATAAGAAAAATTATTCAATCGTGCTAAACGTAAAACAACTCAGTTATAATTATCCAGATTTCGAAGAAAAAGTACTCGATAACATCAATTTTGCAGTTAACAAAGGCGAAGTGATAAGTATTATCGGAGAAAGTGGAAGTGGAAAATCAACTTTACTGAAATTGATTTATGGTTTGCTGGATTTTAAAGAAGGAGAAATTTACTATCATACCAAAAAATTACGTGGTCCTGCTTATAACTTGATTCCAGGTCATAAAATGATGAAATACGTAGCGCAAGATTATGATTTGTTAGATTTTGTGACGGTTGGCGAAAATGTCGGAAAATTCTTAAGCAATTTTGATTTAGAACTTAAGCAACAACAAATTGACGAAGCGTTAATGGTGGTTGAAATGTTAGACTTTAAACATATTTTTCCGAATAAGTTGAGTGGTGGTCAGCGACAGCGTGTGTCTATTGCACGAGCTTTGGCACAACAACCCGAAATTTTGTTGTTGGATGAACCTTTTTCTAATTTAGATCAAACATTAAAATTAACCATTCGAGAAAAAATTATGGATTGGTGCAAGGCGCATCAAATTACAGTGATTTTTACAACGCATGATTTGAATGATGCTTTTTATACTTCGGATAAAATTTTAGTTTTGCAAAACGGAAAAATGATTCAGTTTGATGAGGTCGAGAATGTGCGAAATTCTCCTGCGACAGCTTATGTGGCCAAACTTTTTGGTTATGTAAATGTGTTGGATGATTCGCAAGATTTAGGAATCGACTCTTCTAAAATTGTCATTTATCCAGAAGAAATTACAATTTCTGAAAATGGAAAATTCGAAGGAAAAGTAATTTCATCAAAATTTCAGGGAAGAGATTATTTGGTAAGATTTACATTCAAAAACATTGAATTGTTGACTTATTCTTCTCAAAAATTAATGAAAGATGAGTTGATACATTTTGAAGTTATAAAATTTCATCAATTATGCATTTAGAAAGTTTACAAGTAACGGAATTGTGTAGCGAACGATTAATTTTGATGCCGTTCACGATTTCCATTTGCGAAAATATATTACAAAATAATTATACCGATTTAGAGCAATTAAATTTAGTTAGAGGAAAAGGTTGGCCTGATGCAGATGTAATCGAAACATTGCCTCGAATTATTGTAAACTTGTCTAAAGTTGACGCACCAACAGGTTTCGAATCGTGGATGATTATCAAGAAATCAACACGAGAAATAATTGGTGACATTGGTTTTAAAGGTTATAATTTTGTTGGAAGAAGTTGTGATATTGGTTACGGAATTATCGAAGCCGAAAGAAAGCAAGGTTTTGCCGTTGAAGCAGCTGCGGAATTGATAAACTGGGTATTTACGAAAGAAACTTTAGAGGAAGTTACCGCTTGTTGTTTGATAGAAAATATTGGCTCAACCAAGCTTTTGAAAAAACTAAATTTCACTGAATTGAGTCGAGATTCAACTATGATTTATTGGTCGTTGTTGAGAGAAAATAAATTGAGTTAAAACACCTTGACAAGGATTAAAACCTTGTCAAGGTGTTTTAAAAATTAGATTCTTCTAAAATATCAATCAAGAAAATGTCATTCTCAATGTAGCGTTAGCGAAATGAAGAATCTCAAAATTTTTATTTTGAATTTATTTTTTTATTAAATCAATCGTGAAATTTAATTGTGTATCTCTTTGATTTAAGAAATCATCTAAGGTCTGTGAAATTTGATAATCAGGAAGAATTCCTCTTCCGTATTTTTGTTTATCTTTTTTAGGAACATCTTGTTCTAAATTAACGATAGAAAAAGATGTGATTATTTTTGAATATGGTAATTTATATTCAAAAGGTGTATGACCATTATGACCATAATATCCACCCATCGACTCTTCTCCAATAACTATACAATTCGAGTTTCCAGCTACCATAGAAGCAAATAAACTTCCAGCAGAAGCAACAGCAGGACTAATGAGTAAGTATATTTTTCCTTGAAAGGCATTTGAATTTGGAGTCCAAATTTTATGATCATTGCTCTTTTCGTTTTCATAGAATGCATCATTTCTATTCTCTGGAAAAATTGCTTGTAATTCTTTATTATATTTTCCTACAAATAAAGGACGTATAAATTTTGGAGCGTTTAAATTATAATATTTTAAAAGTGGAATTTTTTTAAAGCTAATCCAAGCTTGTTTATTTTCTTGAAAATTTCGAGAAGTTAAATAAGAGTAAGTTAAAATATCATTAGGGTCTGTTCCTCCTCCATTGTTTCGTACATCAAGAATAAGATTTGTAATGTTTTTATTTTTAATTTCAGTAAATGTGTTATTTAGAAACTCGTTATAAATTTTATGTTCTTCTGATTTTTCATCACCCATAGAAAATGTATGAATTGTCAAAATAGCAGTCGAAGCATCTATTATCTTAAAGGAATACTTTTCATTTTCTTTCAAATTAGCATAATAAACCTGATCATAGGGTTTTGAAAATCGGTTTCTAAAATTTTTATAATAATCAGCATAACCAATACTTTCTATTGTATTTTTTAAAATTTGATTGGAAAAAGGTAATTTGTATTCAACAATAAAATTATTCTTTAGACCATAATTTAATCTATAAAATTTAGAAAAATGAGTGCTTAAACCAATATTTTTTCCAGTTGTATTATAACCATCTGTTGTGTAGTATTTGAATAAATTTTTCTCAACATTCTCAATTTTTTCATTATTGATAGAAATTATCTCAGAACCCAATGGAATAGCATTGTTTTCGAAGTTGATAATCCATTTGTTATCTATCTTTTTTAAGGGAAAAGGAAAATATCCAGATAATTCTGTTTTTAATATTTTTAAATTATTTTTAGATAATTCAGTGTCATTGTGCAAACTACCTTCATAGTCAGTTAAAGTACAAATGATATTGTAAAAATCTCGGTAAGTAGAAGATTTACTAATTTCTTTTTCTGCCCAATTATAAATGCTGTCAATTTCTGATTTTGTTCTGTATTTGTATAAACCTGAATTAGTTTTAATCCTTATATCTTTAAAAATCTTTAAATCCTTTTGCATTTTTGTCTGCGAAAAAGAATCATCAATAGATTGGGAATAAGTAATATTCCAAAATAATAGAAAAATTGTTAAAAATTTAGCTTTAGACATTCATAATCAGTTTAATTGAATAATGATGTAATTTAATAAAAAAAGCGAAATTCTCAATTTGAATTTCGCTTTTTTGTTTTTATTTATTCAACAAGAAATCTAAAACTTCTGCTGTAAAATCTTTTGGGTTTTCGGCATGTAACCAATGTCCTGCATTTGCAATTTTTTTGATTTCTGCATTTGGAAAACGCTCTTTGATAATCATTTCATCTTCTGGCATAATGTAATTAGAATTTGCACCACCCAAAAATAAAGTTGGACCATCAAATTTGCCTTTTAACAATTCAGAACCAATCATCTCTTGGTAAAATTTCTCCAAAATAGCTAAATTGAATCGAAAAGCATATTTTCCATTATCGGCGTGGTAAACGTTTTTCAACAAAAATTGTCGCACACCAATTTCAGGAATATATTGTTCTAAAGTCGTTTCTACATCTTTTCGAGTTTCAACTTGATCAAAATTGACAGATTTCAATGCTTTGAAAATTGCATTATGATGAGGTTGATAAGCTTTAGGCGCCATATCCGCAACAATCAAATGATCTAATCTATTTTGATGAGTCATTGCAAAATCAATCACAATTCTTCCGCCAAGAGAATGTCCCAACAAATGTGCTTTTTCGATAGAATTTGCATCCATATAATTCACGATATCTTGCGTCATCGCTTCCAAAGAAGAATCTTCGCTATGAAAGCTACGTCCATGATTGCGCAAATCAATCAAATGTGTCGTAAAATATTCACCAAAATGTTTTCCTAATGTGCTCCAATTATCCAATTGCCCGAATAATCCATGAAAAACCAATAAATGTTTTTCACCAGAACCAACAATTTTACTATGTAAGATTTCTGCCATTTTTTACAAATTTGCTAATTCAATTTTACGTAAATACGCTTGTATTGTATTTTCTAAACCTAAATATAGAGCTTCAGAAATTAATGCATGACCAATAGAAACTTCTGCAATTGTTGGAATTTCACGAATAAAATATTCAATATTATCTAAACTCAAATCGTGTCCAGCATTTACAGCCAAGCCGTTTTTGATTGCCAATTTAGCTGTTTCTTTATATGGATTGATTGCTTCAAGATTTCCTAAACCATATTGCGTTGCAAATTCTTCTGTGTACAATTCGATTCGATCTGCACCAGTTTTTGCAGCACTTTCAATTAAAGCAGGATTTGGATCTAAGAAAATAGATGTTCTGATTCCAGCGTCTTTAAAGGTTTTAATTACATCAGTTAAATAATCAAAATGTTTGACTGTATCCCAACCAGCATTTGATGTAATCGCATCTTCTGCATCAGGAACCAAGGTAACTTGTTCTGGTTTTGAGTTTAAAACCAATTCCATAAAACTATCAATCGGTTTTCCTTCAATATTAAATTCAGTTGTTACAACAGGTTTCAAATCGTACACATCTTGGTAACGAATATGACGTTCGTCTGGACGTGGATGAATCGTAATTCCTTGCCCTCCGAATTCCTGAATTTTGATTGCCGCTTCTACAAGATTTGGCGTATTTCCACCACGCGCATTACGAATTGTGGCAATTTTATTTATATTAACACTTAATTTAGTCATGATTTTATATTATAATTTTTTTATATCAGAAAGCGAAATGCTTTGCATAATTTCTAAGTCAAATTTACGACAAGCTGTTAACAAATGATCGAAAATATCGGACTGAATTCTTTCAAATTCCAAATTGCTTGCCGAAGTTGTAAAACAACCAATTTCTAACGGCATTCCAAGCGGCGAAACAGGTAATTGTTTTACGATAATTGAATCATTTTGCGAAACAGTTTTCAAACTTTTTAAATAATGTTCAACATAAATTCTAAAAACACCAATATTGGTTAAGTTTTTACCATTAATATCTAAATCAGAATTTTCAATGTTTTGATTATAGATAGAGATTTCGTGACGTTTTTGTTGAATATAATGATGAATTAAAGTAATATTTTCGAAACGATTTAACATTTCTTCGTTACAAAACTGAAACGAATTTACATTAAACGAAACAGAACGTTTTATTTGACGTGTTCCAGTCGCCAACATCGCCATATGATTGGTTACTTGCGACGAAACCAAATCCACAGTAGGAACTGTTGCAATAGATTTATCAAACTTCTCAATTTTCACCAAATTGATGTTAATTTCTTTTACTGTTCCCTCAATATCGCCTTTGGAAACGGTAATCCAATCGCCAACTTTTACAATTTTAGAATAGGAGATTTGCAAACCAGAAACAAATCCGAAAATTGCATCACGAAAAATCAATAAAACAGCTGCGGTTAAAGCTCCGAGAACAGTAATAATTGTGTTTTTATCAACCGTAAACAAAATCATTATTCCAGAAATAATCGCAAAAAATGTGATAATAAACTTCAACATTTGCCCAAAAGTTCGTACTCCAACTGTTGTATAACTATTTTCTTCGTTGTACACATCAATAATTGTATTGATAACTCGGAAAATAAGTTGCGTAAAAACGATTAATGAAATAAGTTGTGTAATGCGTTGAACAACATGAAAAATATTTCCTTCGTTTTTGAACAAAATAACATTCATGCTTAATGCAAAACTGATTGGAATGAGATGAATAGCTGAAACAAAGACTTTGTTTTTGTACAAAAACTTCAGCCAATCGTTTTCGGTAAAATTTTTCAGTTTTTTTAGAAGCGGAAGAATAATAGCTCTTAGCACAAAATCTAACACAAAAAGAATAGCTATCCAAGTGACAATTTCTAAAAAGGTAAAAAGATTTTCGGATAAATCAATTTTGAAATATTGATTGAAAAAAAATTTTACACCATCAGAAAATTCTTCATAAAAAGATTTATCTTGCATAAGCTGTTAATTGAGTTTAAATAGATTTGTTTGTGCAAAGTTACAGTTTTAAAAATACTAAAATAATGGATAACGATAGTATACTAAATCTTATTAGTGGAATTTTATTGGTTGTTGGTTTGGTCGGAACTGTTTTGCCAGTTTTACCAGGAGCACCTTTGGCATTGGTTGGATTATTAGTTTTCAAATTTAGTGGTGATTGTAGTTACAATTGGGGAACGATAATTATTGCTGGACTTTTTGTGTTATTAGGTGCGCTTTTAGATTATTTATTACCAGCTTACATGACCAAGAAATTAGGTGGAACCAAATACGGGATTTGGGGATCTATTGTAGGATTAATCATCGGATTATTTTTTCCACCAATCGGGTTTATCGTAGGTCCTTTTCTGGGAGCATTATTAGGCGAATTGGTTTTTACTGCGGCTTCGCCTAAAGTTGCATTAAAATCTGCTTTCGGATCTTTTGTCGGATTTATTTTAACAACAGGTTACGACATTATATTAACGTTAATCTTTATCGGAATATTTGTATATCAACTGATGAGTTAATCAGATTAAATGGTTGAAATTAGGTCAATAAAAAAAAATGATGTATATTTGCAAAGAATTTAAAGGAATAAATGGAGGAGGGCTGGTTATAGCTCTCTTTTTCGTTGTATATGGATTCAAATAAAGTAAAACAGCTGATAGACGAAGCAATAGCGGAAAATCCGTCATTGTTTCTTATCGATTGGAAAATCACTCCAGATGATAAAATTGTAATTTTAGCAGATGGAGACGAAGGTCTTTCAGTCGAAGAAATTGTAAGAATAAGCCGATATGTAGAGCACAATCTTGATAGAGAAGAATGTGATTTTGCATTAGAGGTTTCCTCTCCTGGTGTAGGAAGTAACCTAACCATGCCACGCCAATTTGTCAAAAATGTAGGAAGAACTTTAGAAGCTACATTAAGCGACAAAGTGATGGAAGGCGAAATTGTAGAAGCCGATGAAGAAGGTGTTACAATTTTTTGGGAAGCGCGCGAACCAAAACCTGTTGGAAAAGGAAAAATTACAGTAGAACATAAAGAAAAAATAAATTACGCTGACATCAAGAAAGCGATTATAAAAGTCACCTTTTAAAAAAATTAAAGTTTAATGGACAATCTTGCATTAATTGAATCTTTTGGAGATTTTAAAGACGATAAGAACATCGACCGTATTACGCTTATGGCAATCTTAGAAGATACCCTGAAAAGTGTTTTGAAAAAGAAATATGGTACAGATGATAACTTTGATATTATTGTAAATCCTGATAAAGGAGACTTAGAGATTTGGCACAACCGTATCGTTGTAGAAGACGGTTTTTCAGAAGACGACGCAACAGATATCGAATTATCTGAAGCACGTAAAATTGAGCCAGATTTTGAAGTAGGTGAAGAAGTATCGGAAAAAATTCCGATCGAAGCATTAGGTCGTCGTGCAATTTTAACTTTACGCCAAACATTGGTGTCTAAAGTAATGGAGCATGATAATTCTAATTTATACGAAAAATTTAAAGGTTTAATCGGAGAAGTAGTTACGGGAGAAATCCATTATGTACGTCACAAACAAGTGATTATAATGGATGACGAACAAAACGAAATGATTTTACCAAAAGAAAATCAAATACCATCAGATTTTTTCAGAAAAGGAGATACATTACGTGCTGTTGTAGATGACGTAAAATTGAGAGGAGCAAAACCTCAAATTATTTTATCTAGAACATCACCAAAATTTTTAGAGAAATTATTTGAACAAGAAATTCCAGAGATTTTAGACGGATTAATTACAATCAAAAATGTAGTTCGTATCCCTGGAGATAAAGCAAAAGTAGCAGTAGAATCTTACGACGATCGTATCGATCCAGTAGGAGCTTGTGTTGGAATGAAAGGATCTCGTATCCATTCAATTGTACGCGAATTACGTAACGAGAATATCGATGTAATCAACTACACAAACAACATGAGTTTGTTTATTCAACGCGCTTTAAGCCCAGCTAAAATTTCGAATATCGAAATTAATGAAGAAGAAAACAAAGCCTTAGTTTACGTAAATGCAGACGAAGTTTCGAAAGCAATTGGTAAAGGCGGTTACAATGTTCGTTTAGCTTCTAAATTAGTTGGAATGGAAATTGATATTTTCAGAGAAGGCGCCCAAGACGAAGACGTAGAATTATCAGAATTCTCAGATGAAATCGATGCATGGGTAATCGAAGCATTCAGTGCTATCGGGCTAGATACTGCCAAAAGTATTTTAGAACAAGATGTTGATGACTTAATCAAGCGTACGGATTTAGAAGAAGAGACAATCTTAGACGTTATCCGTGTCTTAAAAGAAGAGTTTGAAGATTAATTCATACTCAAGTCATAAACAATTCATACATTTGCAAACATTAAAATAAGAGATTAGCTTCATATGTCGGAAACAATAAGATTAAGTAAAGTATTAAAAGAATTAAATATATCAATAGATAGAGCTGTTGACTTTTTAGAAGGGAAAGGTAAAACTGTAGAGAAAAATCCGAACTCTAAAATCGATGTGCCAACTTACGATATTTTAGTTAATGAGTTCCGATCTGATGCTAAACAAAAGCAAGCTTCCGGTGAAGTAGTCATTAACAAAATTTCAGATATCAAAGCCGCTGAGAAAAAAGAAGCAGAAGCAAAAGCTGCAACTGAAAAACCAGTAGAAAAGAAACCTGAAATCATTGAAACGACGAAAGTTGAATTGGAAGGACCAAAGACTGTTGGAAAAATAGACTTAGATGCTTTGAAACCTAAAGCCAAAGTAGAAAAAACTGCGGTAAAAGAAGAGGTGAAGAAAGAAGAAATCAAGAAAGAGGAAGCACCAAAAGCTGAACCTAAAACTGAATCAAAAGAGGAACCGAAAGGACCAAAAGTGATTAAGGTTATTGATCTTGATAAAATAAATAATACAGGTAAACCTAAAAAGCAAGATTCTCCAGCTCCTAAAAAAGAGCAAGCAGAACCTAAAAAGGCGGAAGCACCGAAGGCGGAAGTTAAAAAAGAGGTGAAGAAAGAAGAACCTAAAAAGGTGGAAGAGGTTAAAAAGCCTGAAATAAAAACGGAAGCGAAGCCTGAAGTGAAGAAAGAAGAAATTGAAGAAGTAGCAGCAGTTGAACCTCAAAAAATTGAAACTGTCTACACAAAATTAGATGGACCTAATTTTACAGGTGCAAAGATTGACTTATCTAAATTTGATAAGAAAAAAACTGACGATAAAAAAGGGAATCAAAAAGGTGCTAATAACGCTGCTGACAAGAAAAAGCGCAAACGTATCCAGAAAAACGTTAAACCAGAAGATGTAGCAAAAGCTGGAGAAAACGGAGGAAACAATAACAATCGTCAAGGTGGTAACAACAACCACGGAGGAGGAAATAATAATAACCGCCAAGGTGGTAATAACAACCACGGAGGAGGAAATAATAACAACCGTCAAGGAGGTCAAGGACAAGGTGGAAATCGCCCAGGAGGTCAAGGCGGAAATCGTCAAGGTGGACAAGGAGGTAATCGTCAAGGTGGTGGAAACTTTAGAGGTGGAAACAACCGTGGACCAAGAGTTCCTCAAGTAGAACTTTCTGACGAAGATGTTAAAAAACAAATTAAAGACACTTTAGATAAACTTACGAACAAAGGAAAAGGATCTAAAGGGGCTAAACACAGAAGAGACAAACGTAAAGAACGTCGTGAGTTTGCTGAGCAAGAGCAAGAAGCAATGGACATGGACAAAACTTTACATGTAACAGAATTTGTAACGGTTAACGAATTGGCTTCGTTAATGGATGTTTCTGTTACAGAAGTTATCTCTGCATGTATGTCATTGGGAATCATGGTTACCATGAACCAACGTCTTGAAGCGGATACAATTCAATTAGTTGCAGATGATTTCGGATTCGAAGCAGTATTTGCTAATGCTGAAGAAGAAATCTCAACTGAAGAAGAAGAAATCGATAACGAAGAAGATTTAGTAACTCGTGCGCCAATCGTAACTGTAATGGGACACGTTGACCACGGTAAAACATCTTTATTAGATTATATTCGTAAAGCAAACGTAATTGCTGGTGAGTCTGGAGGTATTACACAACATATTGGTGCGTACAACGTAACATTGCCAAGTGGTAAACGTGTAGCGTTCTTAGATACACCAGGTCACGAGGCCTTTACAGCGATGCGTGCTCGTGGTGCTCAGGTAACGGATATTGCAATTATTGTGATTGCGGCCGATGACCAAATCATGCCACAAACGCGTGAAGCAATTTCTCACGCTCAAGCAGCTGGAGTACCAATGGTATTCGCAATCAACAAAGTTGATAAACCAGCAGCTAATCCAGAAAAAGTAAAAGAGCAATTAGCTCAAATGAACTTATTAGTTGAAGATTGGGGTGGTACTTACCAATCGCAAGAAATCTCGGCTAAATCTGGTTTAGGAGTAGAAGATTTATTAGAAAAAGTATTATTAGAAGCTGAGGTATTAGACCTTAAAGCGAATCCAAAACGTAAAGCATCTGGTACAGTTGTAGAAGCTGCATTAGACAAAGGACGCGGATATGTTTCGACAATTATTGTACAAACAGGTACATTACACATCGGAGATTATGTATTAGCAGGATCTCACCATGGTAAAGTTCGTGCAATGTTAGATGAGCGTGGTAACAATATCAAAGTTGCTGGACCATCAACACCAGTTACAATATTAGGATTAGCAGGTGCGCCAACTGCAGGTGATAAGTTCAAAGTTTACGAAGACGAACGCGAAGCGAAACAAATTGCAACTCGTAGAGATCAATTACAACGTGAGCAAACTATTCGTACACAAAAACACATCACACTTGATGAGATTGGACGTCGTATCGCTTTAGGAGATTTCAAAGAGTTGAATATTATCTTGAAAGGGGACGTGGATGGTTCTGTAGAAGCATTAACAGACTCTTTACAAAAACTTTCGACAGAAGAAATTATTGTTAACATCTTACACAAAGGAGTTGGACAAATTACAGAATCTGACGTATTATTAGCTTCTGCTTCAGATGCGATTATTATTGGATTTAATGTTCGTCCTGGTGGATCTGCTCGTGATATTGCAGAAAAAGAAGAAGTTGAAATTAGAACTTACTCAATTATCTATGCTGCGATCGAAGAGATCAAAGAAGCGATGGAAGGAATGTTATCTCCAGAGTTGAAAGAGCAAGTAACAGGTAATATTGAGGTTCGTGAAACATTCAAAGTAACGAAAGTTGGTACTATTGCTGGATGTATGGTCTTAGACGGTAAAGTTTACAGAAACTCTAGTATTCGTATCATTCGTGACGGAGTTGTGATCCACGATGGTGAATTAGCTTCATTGAAACGTTTCAAAGATGACGTGAAAGAAGTTAGTAAAGGTTACGAATGTGGTCTTAACATCAAAAACTTCAACGATATTCAAGTAGGTGACATTATCGAAGCTTACGAAACTGTAGAGGTTAAAAAGAAATTGAAATAATCAATTCTCAACAAATATTTTAAAAGGAGCTCAATTTGAGCTCCTTTTTTTATGAAATTTTATTTAATAAAAATCAATACTCTACTTGTTATATAGAATTATATTCTATTATTAATCTTATTTTTAGAATAGAATCTCTGTTTAACATTAATTTAAAGTTTTCTTTTATTTTATTTAAAAACGACTTGTTTTATATTCTATAAAGTCTATAAATTTGCTAGACTTTTAAAATTGTAAATATGAACAAGAAATTATACTCACTCAAAAAAATATTTTTTCTAACTGCTCTTTTCGGCGGAACATTTTTATTCGCTCAAACCAAAGTCACAGGTACGGTTGAAGATGTAAATGGACCAATCGATCAAGCAACGGTTAATGTAAAAGGAACAAATATTACGACGACAACAGATGCAGATGGTTTATATCAATTAACGTTAGAGCCTGGGAAGTATGAAATTATTGTTTCAAAAATAGGTGAGCCAACAACGACGCAAACGATTAATGTGCTTGATGAAAATGAAGTTTCTTTAGATTTCTTTTTACAATCAATCAATTCGGATACTGATCTTAGCGAAGTCGTTTTGATTGGTTCACGCGCGGTCGGACGTACACAATTAGATTCTTCAACGCCAGTTGATGTGATAGATATTAAAGAGGTGACAAAAGATGTTGGACAAGTTTCGTTGAATCAAATCTTAAATTATGTTGCGCCATCTTTTAGCTCGAATACGCAAGTTATTTCTGATGGAACAGATCATATAGATCCTGCTTCTTTGCGTGGTTTAGGACCAGATCAAGTATTGGTTTTGATTAACGGAAAGCGTCGTCATACAACATCATTGGTTAATATTAATGGTTCGTTTGGTAAAGGTTCTGTTGGTACAGATTTGAATGCAATTCCAACTTCTGCAATTAAAAGAATTGAAATTCTTCGAGATGGAGCCGCTGCTCAATATGGTTCTGATGCGATTGCAGGTGTGATTAATATTGTCTTGGAAGATTCGACAGATAAACTACGTGCGTCAATTTCCTATGGAGGAAATCTTTCGAAAAATGCAGAAGATCATTTTGATGGTGAAACTTTTCAAGCGAATGTAAATTATGGTGTAAAAGTGGGTGAAAAAGGGGGATTTGTAAATGTTGCAGGTTCTTACGACAAGCGTCAACCATTCAATCGTCAAAAAGAATTTACAGGAACAATTTTCTCTGATTATAATCGACCAGATTTATATCCAAATCCAACTGGAAAAGATATTACAGATGAGGAGTTAGCCCGTCGTGGAGAAACGCGTGCTGATTATGTTTCGCGCATTGGACAATCAAAAAATGAAGGAGGAGCGATTTTTATTAATTCACTTTTTCCAGTTTCAGATAAAACCGAAATTTATGCATTTGGAGGATTAAATTATCGTTTGGGTGAATCGGCGGCTTTTCGTCGTCAGCCTGCTCAGTTACATCAAACAGTAGCGTCAATTTATCCAAATGGATTTTTACCATTAATTCAAACCAATAATTACGATCGCTCTTTAGCAGCGGGAATTCGTAGTGAAATTAACGGTTGGAAAGTTGATTTTTCGAACACATACGGAAATAATACCATAGATTTTGGAGTCAAAAATACAGTTAACGCATCGATGAAAGAATCTTCGCCAACATCTTTTGAAGCTGGTGGATATCGTTTTACGCAGAATACAACCAACCTAGATTTTACACGTTTTTTTGATGATGTTTTAGCTGGAATTAATGTCGCTTTTGGTGCAGAATTTCGTTATGAAAATTATCAAATTGTAGGCGGTGAAGAAGCATCTTATGCGAATTATGGTAAAGTTCGTCAAATTGGCGTAGACGGAAATGGAAAGCCAATTTATGTGCAAGATTTTAACGGAAATATCAATACTTTATTTGCTGCAAATGGTACTGCTTTAGCAGGCGGAGCGCAAGCTTTTCCTGGTTTTTTACCAGCGAATGAAGTCAATGCGAATCGTCATTCTATTGCGGCGTATTTAGATACTGAATTCAATTTTACGAAAGATTTCTTAGTAGCTGCTGCGTTACGTTACGAAGATTATTCAGATTTTGGATCAACGTTAAATGGAAAAATTTCGACTCGATACAAATTAGGAAACTATGTGTTGAGAGCGGCTGCAAGTACAGGATTTAGAGCACCATCTTTACATCAATTATATTTTAGCGCAACTTCAAGTTTATTCTTAGATGGAGCAATTTCTAATTCAGGAACTTTTACAAATGATAGTCGCGCTGCGAAATTATTAGGAATTCCACAATTGAACGAAGAAAAATCGAAATCAGTTTCGGCTGGAGCAACGGCAAATTGGGGAAAATTCAAATTGAGTGTTGATGGATATTTTATCAGAATTGATGATCGAATCATTTACACAGGATCTTTCACAGGAAGTAATGCAGCAAATGCATCAGCTCAAGACAAAGAGATTTACGAATTATTGCAACAAGCAAATGCAACTTCGGCTCGTTTCTTCGCAAATGCAATTGATACTGAAACCAAAGGAATAGATGTTGTTTTGACGTATCAAGATCGTTTAGGCGCAGGAAAATTACGTGGAGATTTATCGGCGACTTTTAGTAAAACAAATGTTGTGGGCGACGTTCATGCTTCGGATTTATTAAAAGGAAAAGAGTCTACTTATTTTGATCGTTCGAGTCGTATTTATTTAGAATCAGCTATTCCTCGTACAAAAATCAATTTATCCTTGAATTATTCATTGGATAAATGGAATGTTTACTTAAGAAATGTGTATTTCGGAGAGGTTGATGCAGCGACAAATACGGTGGCAGATTCGCAAACTTTTAGCGGAAAAGTTGTAACAGATTTGAGTTTTGGCTATGCTTTCAACAAAAATATTTCGTTAACAATCGGTGCAAATAATTTATTTGATATTTATCCTGATGAAACGAAAATTGGAGGAAATAGAGGAGCAGGATATTTCGTGTATTCACGTACTGGACAACAATTCGGAACTGGAGGACGTTTTGCTTTTGCTCGTCTATCATTAAGTTTATAATTTAAATAGTTTATATGTTTTACCAAATCTTTGTCTTAATTGATGAAGGTTTGGTATTTTTGTTTAAATCGATTTTATGAAGAAAATATCATTTATTATAGTTTCATTCTTCGCGATTATTCAGTTGAATGCGCAAGAATCTTACAAAAATGGAGTTGTTGTAACGGCTCATCCCGAAGCTTCAAAAGTTGGAGTTGAAATTCTGAAAAAAGGTGGAAATGCGATTGACGCTTCTATTGCAGTTCAGTTTGCGTTGGCGGTTGTTTATCCAAATGCAGGAAATATTGGAGGCGGTGGATTTTTGGTTTATCGTGATGCAAAAGGAAAGACAGATGCGTTAGATTATCGTGAAAAAGCACCTTTGAAAGCGAGTGAAGATATGTATTGGGACAAAAACGGCAATGCAATTACTGATCTTAGTTTGTATGGACAATTTGCTGCAGGTGTTCCTGGAACAGTCGATGGAATGGTGAAAGCGCATGAAAAATATGGAAAATTAAATTGGAAAGAATTAGTTCAGCCAGCTATTAATTTAGCTCAAAAAGGATTTAAAATTACCAAACAACAAGCGAGTGAATTGACAAATAAGCACAATGATTTTGTAAAATATAATTCAAAAACGAATGCTTTAACGTCTAAATCATCTTGGAAAGAAGGAGATTTGTTGGTTCAAAAAGATTTAGCAAATACGTTAAAATTAATTCAGCAAAAAGGTCGAGCTGGTTTTTATGAAGGAAAAACAGCTGATTTAATAGTGAAAGAAATGAAACGTGGAAACGGAATTATTTCGCACGAAGATTTAAAAGAATATCAATCGGTTTGGAGAACGCCAGTTTCTGGAAATTATAAAGGTCTTAAAGTGATTTCGATGCCGCCGCCTTCAAGTGGAGGAATTGCGTTGGTTTCGTTGTTTCAATCAATCGAAGATTATCCAATTAATAAATGGGGATTTCAGGCAGATTCTACAATTCAAGTGATGGTAGAAGCAGAGCGTCGCGTTTATGCAGATCGTGCAGAGCATTTAGGTGATCCAGATTTTATAAAAGTTCCGCAAAAACAATTATTGGATAAAAATTATAATGTAAATCGAATGAAAGATTTTTTGTTTGATAAAGCAACACCAAGTTCAGCAATCAAAGCGGGAGAAATAATCGGTAAAGAATCGATGGAAACAACGCATTATGTAATTGTTGACAAAGATGGAAATGCGGCTTCTGTAACGACTACTTTGAATAATTCCTATGGATCTTTGGTTGTAGTAGAAGGTGCAGGATTTTTGTTGAATGATGAAATGGATGATTTTTCTGTAAAACCAGGTACACCAAATTTATATGGTTTAGTTGGAGGAAAAGCTAATGCGATTGAACCTTCGAAAAGAATGTTAAGTTCGATGACGCCTTCTATTTTAGAGAAAGATGGTAAATTGTTTATGGTTGTGGGAACGCCAGGTGGCTCTACAATTATAACGTCAGTTTTTCAAGCCATCTTGAATGTTGTTGATTTCGGAATGACGATGCAAGAAGCTGTTGCAGCACCAAGATTTCATCATCAATGGTTGCCAGACCAAATCGATTATGAGCCAAATGCAATTTCAGAAAACGTTCGTGAATCGTTAAAACAAAAAGGCTATACATTGAAAGAACGTAAACCTTACGGGCGTGTGGAAGGAATTTTGGTCAACATTGACGGAACATATCAAGCTGGTGCAGATCCAAGAGGTGATGACAAAGCGGTGGGATATTAATAAAATAAAAAGGCTATTCAAATTTTGAATAGCCTTATTTAAATTAAGACAAAACCTCTCTAGTATCAGGATTTTTTTCAAATTGTGCTTTTGCAAAAGGACATAAAGGAATTACTTTGATATTTTCTTTTTTCACCCAATCGACTAAAGCTAAAAAAGCTTTTTTACCAATACCTTGTCCGCCATAAGCTTCATCAACTTCTGTATGATCGATGATAATTTTATCATCTCCAGCCCAAACATAAGCCATTTCTCCAGCTTTTTTATCGCCATCTAAAACGACAAAAGCACCATTTTTTTTATCATCAATTTGTTTAATTTCCATCTAATATATTTTTAAGTTGAATATTTAATCTTCTAATGTACCAAATTTTCCGTGATTGTAATCGTCAAATGCTTCACGAATTTGTTCTTGTGTATTCATTACAAATGGACCGTATGATGCGATTGGCTCATTTAGAGGTTCTCCACTCAAAATAAGTACCACACTACTTTCAGTCGCTTCGATTGTAAAATCTTCTCCTTCATTAGTAAACAATAACAAATGATCTGTCGGAACAATTTCTTGATTATTCACTTTTACTTCTCCTTCTATAACTAATAAGATCGTATTGTAATGTGCTGGAAAATTAAAATTCGCTTTACCACCTTCATTTAATTTTGCATTCAACATATGAACAGGAGAAAAAGTAGATGCAGCACCTTTTGCTTGGTTATATTCACCAGCTATAACTTCTACAAATCCATTTTCAACTTCAACGGTTGGAATATCTTTGTGTTCAATAGCTTGATATTTAGGCGCACTCATTTTATCCTTTGCAGGGAGATTTACCCATAATTGAACCATTTGAAAAATTCCTCCTTTTTTGTAAAACTCCTCTGCATGATATTCTTTGTGTAAAACTCCTGACGCAGCTGTCATCCATTGTACATCGCCTTGGTGAATTGTTCCACCTCCGCCAGCACTGTCATGATGAGAAACACTTCCTTGATAAGCGATTGTTACTGTTTCGAAACCACGATGCGGATGTACACCAACACCTTTTGGTTTGTCCGTTGCAGGAAAATCAAATTTTGAATTATAATCCAACATAATGAAAGGATCCATTCTTCTCATGTCTAAATGATAACCGCTCGGAATAAAGTTATGAACTCTAAATCCATCTCCTACGAAATGAGGCTCTCTTGGAGCGATAACCGCTTCTATATTTTTTGTGTTCATAATGATGTTTTTTATTTTCTTATACAAATTTACAATTCCAATGTATTGATTGTATTGATGTAGGGTAAGAAGTTTTAATTGAATAAGTTAACATATATCAATGGTTTGTATGATCTGTTAAATTTAAATAGTTCTAAAATATAGATGAACGATGTTTGTCTAATTATTGTTTTTTTTATATTTGGTTGTATCTATCTAACAAAATAAATAAAAATGAAAAAAAATTCAATAGTTTTAGGTGTATTTGCATTAGTTACATTAGGATCTTGTAAAAATGAAACACCTCAAGAAAAAGCGCAAAAAGAGTCACAGAAAGCTTTAGACAAAGCGTATGATGCAAACGAAGCAAATCAAGTTGCGACAAAGCTGTAGTAAAATCAGATATTGCAACAGTTATTTATACAGATATTGCTGCCGCAAATGCTGCTGTTGCTAAAATTCCGATGCCTGCATTGTTAAATGATAAAGCTAAAAAATTAGCAAGTGATTTGGGTAAAGCGTTGATTGATAGTATTAATGTAAAAGACGCAAAAGAAATAGAGAAATCTGAAAAGAAAATTACTGATTTGAAAAATGATGTTGAAAAAGCTTATCAAGACAGTAAAATAAATGTTGAGGATCGTGATGCAATCAAAACATATATCGAAGATTGTGTAAGAGCTGCAGTAGCTACTGTTGTAGCTATACATTCTTAATATTCTTTTTATAGAAGTATAAAGCCCACCTCAATTGAGGTGGGTTTAGTTATATATAATAAATTCTCATCAACCATATTAGGAAGTGTAACCTTTAGCAAAGGCTCTTCTTCCATGGCACGTTTTGTCGAAAAGATAGCTTCATCGTTTCATTCACATCCCAATGTATATTGATTTTAAACTGTTTTCAGCATCAGAATTTTATTCAACTGTTTATTTCAGGTCTATGAGATCACAATTAAACAAATAAATTAGTCAAGTAGTTTTTCTATAAATTCATTATTCTGAATTCTAATTTTTATAAAATTATCGCTATTAATTAAAAAATCTAAATATTTTTTAATAAGTATATCGCCGTATGATTTTTTAATTTTATTGATTAAATCAAGTTCCATATCTTTTTGAGAAGAATAACTGTAGAGATAAGCTAAACGTTTAAGTAAATTTATTAAGAAGGTATTTTTGTTAAATAAAAAGAGTTGATCAAAATAACATAAAATTATTTCAGCTGGAACATAATTACTTATTACATCGATCATTTTTTTATACTCCTTTTCAGCATCTAATATCTTAAAATATAAATCAATACAATCATCTGATTCGTAAAAATTTATTTTAAGATTAGTAAGTGTTTTCGTTCTGAATTTTTTAAACTTTTCTTCTTCATTTAAATGATTTTTTATAAAAAGAAAATCTTCTAATGATGGATTGTAAGGGAATTTTAAAAGTTTTATTTCTGTATATTTAGGCAAATCATTTGTCTGTTTATAAAGTTTTTCTAGAATATTGTAATAAGGGTAGTTGTATTTTTCTTTAGAATTGTTTGAAATAATATCTTTACAATAAGCTTCTACAGCAATATGGTCAGTTTTCATTAGTTCTTCTAAAATCATTAAATTATAGTCATTTTGATAAATTGATGGTTTGAAATATTCTTTTATTTCTGTAAACAACTCTGTCTCTATCATGATTTGTAGAAAGAATGTCTGAATCTCTATGTTATAATTTATATTTTCTTTATGCCATTTTTTTAGGTAATTTAGAAGGTGTTGTCCGATAATTTTTTTTCTCTCTGTAGTCGCTTGATAATATATTTCTTTATTTATTTCAAAATCATTTACAGTTATATTATCCATATTAAGGAAGTTGCTCCAATGATCAAGTACAACGTTTTTCCATTGTTCTTCTACTGCTATTTTATTGATCCTAAAAGCATATTTTTCTATAATAGCGTAAACATATTTTTCTAATCTTTTACTTGTTGTACCCGAGTTAAAATGAAAAGAAAGTAATAAATCACATATTCTTATAATTAGTGGTTTTACGATTTCTGTCGTCTTAATAATGCAATCTATATAAGCAAATACAGGTTCAAGAGCAATTTGTAGTAAATCGATTATCTTTTTTACTTCGGATATTTCTACTTTCCTTTTTTTACCTATTATTGAGGTTATTGTATCTTTTATTAATTGTTCTACTTCATCAAGAGAATACTCTTTTTGTTTTTGAGAAAATGATAACATGAAATATTGTTCAGCTTCTCTATTTGTATTAAAAAAATCAAGTAACCATTTTCTTAAATCTTCTTCTTCAATTAGTTTAAGTAAAGTTTCGCTCTCTTTTTCTTTTTTTATGCGAGTTTTTTTAACAGGTTTTAAAGAGGTAAGTTTTACGATTTCTTCTAGCATTTTTTTTTGATGAATACACCAAGATTCGTTACTTCCACAATCACAAGAATGGGAAGTAACTTCTTTATTTTTGATTACTATATTTACATCGTAACTATTCGACTGGTCATCTACAAAAGCAATAAAGTTCCCTTTTTTTTCTTCTTCTAATTCTCTAATTTCGAGTTTTTTAATATCTCTTTTGTTTTGAGAAGAAATTAATTTGAGTAAATTTTCAATAGTATTCATAAGCTTTTATAATAAATTTTCATCAACCATATTAGGAAGTGTAACCTTTAGCAAAGGTTCTTCTTCCATAGCGCGTTTAATCGCAAAAATAGCTTCGTCATTTCTTGCCCAAGAACGACGAGCGATTCCATTATTTACATCCCAATGTAACATGGATTTCAAGCGTTGTTCCGCATCCGAAGATCCGTCCAATAACATTCCAAATCCACCATTGATTACTTCTCCCCAACCAACGCCACCACCGTTGTGAATCGAAACCCAAGTAGCTCCTCGGAAACTATCACCAATGACATTATGTATCGCCATATCAGCTGTGAATTTTGAACCATCATAAATATTAGAAGTTTCGCGGAAAGGAGAATCTGTTCCAGAAACATCATGGTGATCACGACCTAAAACAACTGATCCGATTTCACCTTTCTCAATTGCATCGTTAAACGCTTTCGCAATTTTGATGCGCCCTTCTGCATCTGCATATAAAATACGAGCTTGCGAACCTACAACTAATTTGTTTTCTTGTGCACCTTTAATCCACGTGATATTATCCTGCATTTGTTGCTGAATTTCTTTTGGAGAATGTTGCATGATTTCTTCTAAAACTTGACAAGCAATTTCATCTGTTGTTTGTAAATCTTCTGGTTTTCCTGAAGTACAAACCCAACGGAAAGGTCCAAATCCAAAATCGAAACACATTGGTCCCATAATATCTTGTACATAAGATGGATATTTGAAATCAATTTCGTTTTCTGCCATTACATCTGCGCCAGCTCGAGAAGCTTCTAATAAAAAGGCATTTCCATAATCGAAGAAATACGTTCCTTTTGCTGTGTGTTTATTTACAGAATCTGCATGACGACGCAGCGATTCTTGTACTTTTTCTTTAAATAATTCAGGGTTGTTTGCCATCATTTCATTGGCTTCATCAAATGATAATTCAACAGGGTAATAACCACCAGCCCACGGATTATGTAATGAAGTTTGATCTGATCCTAAGTCAACGTAAACATTTTCTTGATCAAATTTTTCCCAAACATCCACTACATTTCCATCATAAGCAATCGAAACAACTTCTTTATTTTCTTTGGCTTCGCGCACACGAGCAACCAATTCATCCAAATCAGTAATCACTTCGTCCACCCAACCTTGTTCATGACGTTTGTATGTCGCAGCAGGGTTTACTTCGGCAGTTACAGAAATAACACCTGCGATATTTCCCGCTTTCGGTTGAGCACCTGACATTCCACCAAGTCCTGCCGTTACAAATAATTTACCAGCCGTACCTTCATTATCGATTTTGCGACAACCATTCAAAACGGTAATCGTTGTTCCATGAACAATTCCTTGCGGACCAATGTACATATAACTTCCAGCGGTCATTTGCCCATATTGAGAAACACCTAACGCATTCATCTTTTCCCAATCATCCGGTTTCGAATAATTAGGAATCACCATTCCATTCGTAACGACAACGCGCGGAGCATTTTTGTGTGAAGGAAATAATCCCATCGGATGTCCAGAATACATCACCAAGGTTTGCTCTTCTGTCATTTCAGACAAATATTTCATCGTTAATAGATATTGCGCCCAGTTTTGGAAAACGGCACCATTTCCACCATAGGTGATTAATTCTTCTGGATGTTGTGCAACTGCGTGATCCAAATTATTTTGAATCATTAATTGAATTGCTTTTGCTTGTTCTGAATTTCCTGGATAATCTGTAATTGGACGAGCAAAAATTTTATAATCAGGCATTAAACGATACATATAAATTCGTCCGAAATCTTTCAATTCTTGCTTAAATTCTGGAATTAATTCTGCATGATCTTTTGGTTCGAAATAACGTAACGCATTTTTTAGTGCTAATTTTTTTTCTTCTTCCGATAATATTTCTTTACGCTTTGGTGCGTGACTTACGTTAGGATTTCTGTCTTTTTTTTGAGGTAAAACAGAAGGAATACCTTGTTTTATTTGTTCTTGAAAAGTCATTTTTTTGCGTGTTTTTATGTTTTGCGTTAAACGTTATAAGTTTTACGATTTTTTGTTGTTATTCTGAACTTGTCGAGGAATCTCTAAAAGTTATGCGAAGTTGAAATGAATTCAATTTGACTAATCGTTAAACCTTCCTGAACTTGTTTCAGGAAACATTATATTTTTTAAATTCCTCTATTTATTGGAATGACATTTACTTGATTGTCGTAGTTTTTATCGTCCCCTGAGCATGTCAAAGAGTCTTCTGTATATACTAGTTTCCCATATTATTAATAGTTTATCCTTCGACAAATTCTGGATAAAAAGGATAATTTAGAAACTTAATATTAATTTTTTGAAATCATCTGTTTGTAATAAATCGATGATATTATTGATGTCATCTCCAATCAAACGATCGTCTTCTAATTTAGGACAAACCGAACGAACTTTTGCAAAAACTTCTTCTAAGAAAGCACTTGTTTTACGAGGTCTTCTAAACTCTAAACCTTGACAAGCATACATTAACTCAATTGCTAAAATACGTTCTACATTATCTAAAACTTGATTGAATTTTCGCCCAGAAATACTTCCCATCGAAACGTGATCTTCTTGTCCCAAAGAAGTCGGAATACTATCTGCCGATGCAGGGAAACACAACGTTTTGTTTTCTGTACAAAGTGCTGCTGAGGTATATTGAGGAATCATGAAACCAGAATTTAAACCAGAGCTTTCTGTTAACAATTTTGGTAAACCATATTTTCCTTCGATCAATAAATATTGACGACGATCCGAAATATTTCCTAATTCAGATGCTGCAATTGTAGCGTAATCTAATACCATAGCTAATGGTTGTCCGTGGAAGTTTCCACCAGAAATGGCTTCTTCGTCCGAAACAACGATAGGATTATCGGTAACAGAATTTAATTCGATTTCAGCTAATTCTTGTAAATGGAAAAATGCATTTCGTGATGCACCATGAACTTGAGGCATACAACGTAACGAATATGGATCTTGTACACGACCACAATCTGCGTGAGAGAAAGCGATTTCAGAACCTTTCAATAAATTTCGCATGCGTTCTGCAACCAATAAAGTTCCTTTGAATGGACGAACTTGATGCAATTCTTCTTCGAATGGGCGAGGAGAACCTTCGTAAGCTTCTAATGATAAAGCACCCGCAACGTCAGCTAAATTCAATAAATATTCGAATTTTTCTAAACCGTTTAAGGCATGAGATAAAATGAATTGTGTTCCGTTGATTAACCCTAAACCTTCTTTTGCAGAAAGATGTAAAGGTTGTAAATTATGTTTAGCCAAAGCTTCTTTTGTCGAAACAATTGTATCGCCATCCCAAACTTTTCCTTCACCAATTAATGGTAAAAATAAATGTGATAATGGCGCTAAATCTCCAGATGCTCCAACAGATCCTTTTTCAGGAACGACCGGAATAATATCTTTTTCGACCATTAGTAAAATTCGTTCCACAACATCTAAAGTCACACCAGAATATCCTTTTGATAAAGCATGTGCTTTTGCAATTAACATGGTTTTAGAAATTTCTTTCTTGATTGGATTTCCAACACCAACCGCATGACTGATTAATAAATTATGTTGAAGTTGACGCGTTTCTTCTTCCGAGATTTTAGTGTCGCAAAGTGGTCCAAAACCAGTGTTAATTCCATAAACTGTTTGACCAGAAGCAACTATTTTAGCAACGTTTTGTTGCGATTTTAAGATTTGTTGTTTACTCGCTTCATTAAGTTCAATTTCGATGTTTCCTTCTTTGATTCCTTTGTAATTCTCGAACGAAAGAAAATCGATGCCGTAAGTTTTCTTGATCATTTTTTCGAATTTGTGATACTTCAAAGATAATCTTTTCATTGATTTGATAAAAGATAGAAATCATTTCAGATGTAATAAATTGAGATTTGATAAGGTTTTATAACACTATCTTTTATAAATTTGCTAAAATTTTTATGTAATGTGTGATAAACATCTTCATGACGAAATGGGGGACGACCATATTTCAGCAAACTTAGAAACGCCTTTGAGAGCTGATGCCTTTGAGTTGTCTGCTGAAGAAAAAGTGGAAAAGATAGAAGCGGATTTCCGTAACATCATGGAAACTTTAGGCTTAGATTTAACAGATGATAGTTTGAAAGGAACGCCAAAACGTGTTGCGAAAATGTTCGTAAAAGAGATTTTTGGTGGTTTATTGCCAGAGCGTAAGCCTGGAATGTCAACTTTCGAAAATAAATATAACTACAATCAAATGTTGGTTGAAAAGGATATCGTGGTTTATTCAACTTGCGAGCATCACTTTTTACCAATCGTTGGACGTGCACATGTTGGTTACATCTCGAAAGGGAAAGTAATCGGATTGTCTAAAATGAATCGTATTGTAGAATATTATGCAAAACGTCCGCAGGTACAAGAGCGTTTGACAATGCAAATTGTGAAAGCAATGCAAGAAGCGTTAGGTACAGACGATGTAGCATGTATTATTGATGCGAAACATTTGTGTGTAAATTCGCGCGGAATCAAAGATATCGAATCAAGTACAGTAACTGCTGAATATGGTGGAGCTTTTAAAGATAATGAGCAATTAAGAAAAGAGTTTATTTCGTACATCGGAATGAAAACTCCTTTCAATGTTTAAATTATAAATCCTATAAAATGGTAAAAGAAAATCAATTAAAATTACATAATTCCTTAACGGGACAGAAAGAAACGTTCGAACCAATTAATCAAGATAATGTTGGAATGTATGTTTGTGGACCTACCGTTTACAGTAATGTGCATCTTGGGAATGTACGTACGTTTATGTCGTTTGATATGATTTATCGTTACCTAAAATTTTTGGGTTACAAAGTTCGTTACGTTCGTAATATTACTGATGCAGGACATTTAACAGATGACGGAAATGTAGAAAATGATCGTTTTGTAAAACAATCTAAACTAGAAAAGTTAGAACCAATGGAGATCGTACAGAAATATACGGTTGATTTTCATAAAGTTTTAGAAAGATTTAATTTACTACCTCCAACAATCGAACCTACAGCGACAGGTCATATTTTGGAACAAATTGCTTTAGCAGAAAAATTAATTGATTTAGGATTTGCTTATGAAGTAAACGGATCAGTTTATTTTGATGTAGAAGCTTACAATAAAAAAGGACTTGATTATGGTGAATTGAGTAACCGTAACATTGAAGAATTAATCAATAATACAAGAGATTTAGATGGGCAAGGAGAGAAGAAAAACCCAGTGGATTTTGCACTTTGGAAAAATGCTTCGCCTGCTCACATCATGCGTTGGGCTTCACCTTGGGGAGATGGTTTTCCTGGTTGGCACTTAGAATGTACAGTGATGAGTACAAAATATCTTGGAGATTATTTCGATATTCATGGAGGTGGAATGGATCTTAAATTCCCTCACCACGAATGTGAAATTGCGCAAGCAAAAGGTTCTAATGGTCACGAACCAGTAAAATATTGGATGCATGCAAATATGTTGACGATGAATGGTCAGCGTATGAGCAAATCGACTGGAAATTACATTTTGCCAATGCAATTAGTGAATGGTGAAAATGATTTCTTCGAAAAACCATTTCATCCTGCTGTTGTACGTTTTTGTTTCTTACAAGCGCATTATCGCAGTGTTTTAGATATTTCGAATGATGCAATGTTAGCTTCAGAAAAAGGATATAATCGTTTGGTTGAAGCATTAAAAACATTAGAAACAATTACACCAAAGAAAACTTCTACCGTTAATATTGATGAATTAGAAGCGAAATTATACACCGCAATGGATGATGATTTCAATACGCCAATATTGATCGCACATTTATTTGAGGCAGTAAAAATGATTAATTCAATCAAAGATAGTTTCGAGAATATTACAGCAGAAGATTTAGAACGTTTAAAAGCGATTATGAATGGTTTTGTTCATGATGTTTTAGGTTTAGATACAGAAGCTGTAAACGAAAGTTCTGACAAATTAGATGGTGTTGTAAAAATGCTAATCGAAATGCGTAATCAGGCACGTGTGGATAAAAATTGGGCTTTATCAGATCAGATTCGTGATCAATTAAGTGCATTAGGTATCCAACTGAAAGACGGCGCTGATGGCACAACTTTCACTTTTTAAGAAAGATTTATAAAATATTTAACCCACTTAGAAATAAGTGGGTTTTTTCATTATACATTATTTTATTTAACAATTTATTTAGATATTTTAAGTTTTTTTCTCATATTTGTAATAATTAGCACTAAAAATTAACACAATATGAGGAGAAGATTTACTTCTTTGGGCATTCTATCAATGTTTTTGATGGGAAGTTTGGCTTATGCCCAAGTTAAAGGAGTCTTAAAAGACTCGAATGGTTTTCCAATGGATGAAGTTGAGGTGATTGTTACAAGAACAGGCGCTTCAGTATTCACTGATGTGGAAGGAAATTTTAATGTAGACGCCAAAGTTGGTGATATATTAAAAATTATTGACTCTAATGGAGAAGAAAAAACGATAAAAGTTACTTCTACAACATTGGGAGATGTGAAGTTTATTACAAAAGCATCTAGTAGTATTGAATTAAATACTGTTACTTTAGTAGGAGGAATCAAGATGGATGCAGCTCAAAAAATTGGAGCTTATGATATTGTAAAAAAAGAAGATTTTGAATTAGCTCCAACTGCTTCAATAGATGAAGTGTTGAATGGACGAGTATCTGGGCTTGTTTTTTCTACTAACTCTGGAGATCCTGGATCTACAAATATTATTACAATTAGAGGGGTAGGTTCTTTGATTGGAACGCCTAATCCCTTATATGTAATTGATGGGATTGTTGTAGGTAAAGGTTCAGATAATGCAGGTTTAATGGAATCATGGAATCCATTAGCAGCTATTGATCCTAATATGATAGAATCTGTTGCAGTTTTGAAGGATGCTTCAGCTACAGCTCTGTATGGAGCACGGGGAGCAAATGGAGTTATTGTTGTAACTACAAAAAGGGGAAAATATAATCAAAAGACAAGATTTAATATAGGTACTGATATGGCATTTCAGTCTATTGCTTATGATAAGCAAGAATGGATGAGTGCTTCTGAATATATTAAGTGGGGAGGATTGATGGAATATAATTCAGGATCATTTACTTCGATGGATGATGCTGTAAAGGCTTTTTCAACTCTTGTTAGTTATGATGGAGTGACAGATGAAAATTGGCAGAAACGTGTTCAACGTAATACAGCTTCTGTTAAGACTTATAATTTTGCAATGACAGGAGGAGGAGAGAATACTTCTTATAGATTTGGAGCTTCTTATTACGAGAATAATCCTTTGATTTTAAATTCATATTTTGATAGAATGAGTTTAAGTACTGCAATTGATCATAAAATAGAAGATAAATTTACTTTTGGATTAAATGTTAATTATACAAATGTTAAACGAAATTCTATAGATGATGGTGGAGCTTATAGAAATCCTTGGTTAACGAATTGGTATATATCTCCAATTTATCCAGCATATAATGCAGATGGTACTTATAATCAAGATAATTTAGGACCTAGTAATAGTAATTTTAATCCTCTAGCTATTCAGGAGATGGATTTTACTAAAGGTCGTATTGAAACTTTTTTAGGATCCGTTAATGGAGAGTGGCAGTTTGCTAAAGATTTCTATTTGTATTCTTTATTTGGAGCACAAAGTCAGAAATTAGAAGAGAAAATGTACTGGGATCCTCGTATTGCAGATGGATTAACATATGGAGGAGTAGTTCAGCAATCCTTTACAAATATTTTTGATTGGAACTGGCAAAATTCTGTTAGTTTTAGAAAAAAAGTGAATGATAGACATGATATTCAAGCCTATGTAGGAATGGAGTATCAAGAGCATAATTATACAATTTCGTCAGCATCTGTAGGTAAATTATCAGAACCTAGACCTTTTTTAACATATGGAACAGAAAGAAGAAGTGCAGATGAAGATGTATTAAAATGGACTCAAATCTCGTACTTTTCAAGATTAAATTATATTTTGGATGGGAAGTATACATTTTCTGCTCAGTTAAGAAGAGATTCAAATTCGACATTAGGAAAGTTTAAAAAATCTGGAGTATTTTGGTCTGTAGGAGGGTCTTGGAATGTAACAAAAGACTGGGATTCATCACCCTTTAGTAAGTTGATTTTAAGAGCGAATTATGGTGAAATAGGGAATATTCCATATGCGGACTCATGGGGAAGTGTGTATAATTCATTGAATTTGTTAGGAATAAGTAGTTATACAGGAGATGATGCTACAATTTATTTAAGTAATGCTAAGAATGATAATTTAGCTTGGGAAGTAAGTAAACAGTTTAATGTAGGTCTAGATTTTGGTTTTATTAAAGATAAATTAACACTTTCAGTAGATGCTTATCAAAGAAAAACAGCATCTGCTATATATACTACTCCAATAGCACCTCAAAATGGAAGTCCAGGAAGTTTTTTGACTAATATTGGAGAAATAACGAATAGAGGAGTTGAGTTGAGTTTTAATTATTTACCTGTAAATGGAGAACATTTTAGATGGAATATTTATGGAAATGCTTCTTATAATAAAAATAAAGTTACAAAACTTGCAAATCCTGATCAAATAGATAGATCAAGTTTAAGAGCTCTTAGTGTAGGTAAAGAATACTTACAATATTATACTTATGAATGGGCTGGAGTAGATGAAGCAACAGGGTATGGAACTATCTGGAAGGATGAATCAAGAACTGAAAAAGTTATTTTAGATAATGCTAGTAAATATAATCAAGCAAGTAGAATTTGGCAAAAAGATTCTCCATTTCCAAAATATTTAGCAAGTTTAAAAAATGATTTCACATATAAAGGCTTTACTCTTTCTGTATTCTTTACAGGACAGTTCAAGTTTTCTGTCATGAATCGTTGGCAGAATTATGTTACAAGTGATGGTAATAGCATTTATTATAATCAAACTAAAGATGTTTTATATAACTCTTGGACAGAAACAAATACAAAAGCAGATAATCCAAAACAAATGTTATTCAACACAACAGGATCTTATGAGCCTTCTACTCGTTGGTTGAGAAAAGGAGATCATATTCGATTAAAAGATATAAAATTTGCATATAGTTTTAATGATCTCTTTAAGAAAAGTACGGGTATAGATAATTTCACAATTTATGCAAAAGGAACAAACTTATGGATTTATGTTTTTGATAAAGACTTAACTTTTGATCCTGAGTCTAATTCAAATGCAGCAGGAGGTGCTTATGGAAAGGGAATGTATGATTACACATCTCCTATTATGAAAAGTGTATCATTAGGTATTTCTATTGACTTTTAAAAAATAAAAAAATGAAAAAACATATTTATAGATTATTATTTATTGTACCTATTCTATTGAGTTCTTGTAGTGAGGATAGACTTGATCTTATACCTGAGGTAGGGGACGTCTATGATGGTAATTTAAAGAACGAAGATCAAATGGCTCAGGTTGTGCAAGGTATTTATCCAAAATTAGGTAGTGGATCTAATTTTGGAGCAGATATTTTAATACAAGGAGAACTGTTATCAGATAATATTTTTGTATCGAATGCTGCAGGAGATATAGCCTATGTTAATACTGCTGCTTTTGCGTGGCATTCAGGTAATTCTCCATTTGGACAATATAGAGGTTTATATGAAGTCGTTCAGCAAGCCAATTTAGTATTGAATGATACAAATGTTCCGATAAATGATAATGTCTTAAGTTTGAAAGGAGAGGCTAAAATAGCAAGAGCATTAGCAATGTTCTACCTTGTACAAGGTTTTTCTCCAAACCCTACATCTGGTGTTAATCAAGAATATGGTATTCCTATTAAAAACGATATTTACGATCCTCAAAAAACAGTTGGTAGGTCAACTATCGATGAAGTATATGATTTTATTATTAGAGATTTAACCGAAGGAATTGAAGGGATGGCTAATTCAAGTCGTCAGGATAAAATTTATTTAAGTGCAACTGCAGGAAAGTATTTGTTGTCTAAAGTATATTTAACTAGAGGTAAGTCTGGAGACTATCAAAAATCAATTGATTTAGTTGATGATATTTTAAAGTCATCATCAAATTTTTCAATGATAGAAGCTAGTGGTTTAGTTAATTATTTTACTTCAAAAGAAATAAGTTTGTTAGAAAATCAACCAGAAACAATTTTTGAAATTTCTCAAACATCTATATCTAATTTAGGAATTAATACTCATCCTGGTCAGTATTATACCTTCAATGCATCTAAAAGAAGGTTGATGATGAGAACATCTTTATACAATACTATGAATAGTACTAAAGATGTACGACTTTCTTTGTTTCAAACAGCTCAAGCTCCTACTGTAGATGATCCAAAAGGTGTTTGGTTAAAAAAGGTTCCTCAGTCAACATCTGAAGGGGCTAATACAGCAAATGTAAAAGTATTTCGTATGACTGAACTATTATTCATTAAAATGGAAGCGCTAGCGAAGTTAGGAAGAAAGTCTGAAGCATTAACTTTATTAAACGAGTTTGCATTAACAAGAAAAAGTTCAGTTTATAAAGGAGATGATATTATTACTGATATTTTAACTGAGAAACAAAAAGAATTTATTGGAGAAGGACTGAGGTTTTATGATTTAAAAAGAAATAATTTGCCTATTGTTAAAACTTCAAATTGTAATGGAAATATTTGCGAAGTTTCTGCAAATGATAAGTTGTTTGTTTTTCCTATTCCAATTGGAGAATTAGATAGAGCTCCTGAGGTGAAGCAATATCCAGGCTGGTAATAAACTAACGAATTAAACATTTTTATAACATTTGCCCACTTAGAAATAAGTGGGTTTTTTTGTATCTCTCAATTTTAGATTACTTTTGTAAGGATTTATTCAACAGGATGAAAAAAACAATCATTGGTTTATTTTTATTAGGAGCTATTGTAGCACAGGCTCAAGAGGATTCGATAAAAGTTTTAAAACCATTAAAAGGATCATCAACAAATGATTCGGTTACATATTATAAAACCAAAATTGACGATTATAAGTTTTGGACAAATGGTAGAAAACCAGAAGTATTGGATACGACATTAAGTATCAAAAACTATTATAATCAAAATTTTATTCGCAAAGATGCGTTCGGAAAATTATTTTTTCCGAATGTTGGTGGTGTAGTGGTGGATTTGGAGTATCAAAATACGCCATTCAATCCGTCGATGTTACCAACTGGTAAAAAATACAATTATTATTATGCAAATGATATCAAATATTATGATGTCAAAACGCCATATACCGAGTTTATTTACGAGAATGGTGTTAAAGAAGGTAACTTTTTGTCTTCAACATTTTCGCATAATTTCAACAAGCAATTCAATTATACGTTTCATTATCGTGGATTAATTTCTGAAGGTCGTTATCGTCATGAAAAAGCGCAGAATAATACCTTTGTTTTTTCATCAAATTATAAAACAAAATCGGAACGTTTCAAATTGTGGTGGAACTATGCAGCACAAAATCTGAAAAATAATGAGAACGGTGGAATAGAAGATATCAACGATTTTATTTTGCAAGATGATCGCAGAATGACAAATGTTCGTAATATTCCCGTGAATTCGCAGACAGCAAAATCTGAATTTGATGCACGTCGAATTGAATTGAATGCTTCGTACGGAATCTTAAAAAAAATGAATGAAAAAGATTCGACTTTTTATAATCCAATTGAATTGAAGAATAAATTTTCGTATGAAAAACAAAAATATCGCTACGAGGATACGTCACCAAACGGAACTTTATATTCTACACCGATTATTACAGGAATGGATTATAGAAGTAAAAAGAGTTTTACAGATTTATCCAATACGACAACTGCTGGTTTTCAGTGGACAGATCGTGTGAAAATAGAGGCTGGTGTTAAATTCCAGAATTTGCGCGTTTTTGCTGATCAAGCCATGACGATTGTTGCAGTTCCAAAGCAAATAGAGGAAAATCTTTTTGGAGTTGTTGGAAAAGTGGATTTTGATTGGAATGAAAAATTAAAACTTTACGGAAATGTTGAATATTTGCAATCTGATAATTACAAAAGTGTTTATAATGTAGATGCAGTTTTAGATGTGACGCCGATAGAAGGTTATACATTGAGCGCAGGAGCGGTTATTCAGTCAAAACTTCCTTCGTTGAATGCGGTTTATAATCAAAGTTTCTTTAATAATTTTAACTACGTTAATAAATTTGAAACCGAAAATGTTCAAAACCTTTTTGCAAAATTAAAGTTAGATAAAGTCAACACGACTTTAGAAGCTTCAATTTATAATATTGACAATAAAGTGTATTTGAATGATATTTTGAATTATGAGCAATTGGCGGATAATATCAATTATTTCAAGATAAAAGGTGAAAATCATTTACGTTTCGGAAAGATTAATTTGGTTTCGACAGCGCAATATCAAAAAGTAACGAAAAACGAAGAATATATGCCTTTGCCAGATTTCTTGATTCGTGAAACATTGTATTGGCAAGGAGAATTATTCAACAAGAATGCTCAATTGCAAGCTGGTATTAATGCAACATATTTTACGAAATACAATGGTTTGCGTTACATCCCGATTCTGAACGAATTTGCGTTGCAAGATCCAGCAAATATACAAGAGATTGGAGGTTATCCTATTTTGGATGTTTTTATCAATTTCAAGGTACGTAATATGCGTTTTTACATTCGTGGTGAACATATCAATGCGTCGTTTACAAAACAACCTGATTATTTCGCAGCGCCAAATGTTCCGTATCGAGATTTCAAATTTCAACTTGGCTTGAAATGGAATATTTTTAGTTAAAAAAAATACAAATTATATAGAAAACGACTTCTTGATGAGGTCGTTTTTTCTGTCTAAAATCATTTGTGTAGAATAATTCTAAATAACTATTTTTAGGAAAATTTTATACATGAAAAAATTCTTACTTTTATTTTGTTTGATTTTCTCTCAAATCGGTTTTTCACAAGAGAAATTATCTATCGCAGAAATCCAAAAAATAAGTTCTAAAATCTTAAATACTGAACGAGAAATTTGGGTGAATCTTCCCGAATCATATAATAATTCTAAACTTCAGAAAGTAAATTATCCTGTGATTTATGTGTTAGATGCCGAATCTAATTTTACGTTTTTAACAGGCGTAGTTTCTAAGTTTCAATCTGGTTTTTATCCAGAAATGCCCGAATCGATCATTGTCGGAGTTACGAATAAAAATGGTGATCGAACAAAAGATTTTACACATGTGAATGATGTTAATTTCCTCAATTTTATTCAAACCGAATTGTTTCCTTTTATGCAGAAAAATTATCGCGTGAATGATTTTCGTTTGTTAATTGGACATTCTTTGGGTGGTTATTTTGCGTTGAAAACTTTATACAATCATCCCAAAACTTTCAATGGATATGTTGCGCACGATCCAAGTATTTGGTTTAACAACAAAGAATTATTGAATCTTTATCAAAACTTAGAAAATCATTCTTTCGAGAATCGATTTTTGATGATAACACAAGTTGGTGAAAGTCAAAATGCAGATCATTTACGTGATCATTATCAAAGTATAAAAAAGGTGGACGAACGTTTGAAATCTTCGAAGAATAAATCGTTGAATTATCATTACAAACAATATGTTGACGAAGAACATGGTTCGGTTCCGATGATTGGCTCGATTGATTATTTACGTTGGCAGTTTGATGGTTATCGTGTGAATATTAAAGAGATTCCGAATCAACCAAATTTGGTAAAAGATTCGTTTGAATCGATTTCTAGAAAGTTGAATTATTCTTTTCAACCAACAGAAACGTATATCAACAATGTTGCAAATTATCTGGTAAAACAAAAGAAAACGGATTTAGCAAAACAGTTTTTTGAACAAAATCTGAAAAATTTTCCTGAAAGTTTACAAACAAAAGAAGAATTGAAAAAATTCCTGGACTCGAATAAAAATTAGTAATTTGGTAAAAACATTTTGATGAAAAAATTACTCTATTTAACAACTTTACTAACGACAACTGCATTTGCGCAAGAATTACAATTAGATCAAGCCAAAAAAATATTTGAATTACCAACGCATTGTATCAAGACTGAGTATCCGAATAAACTAGGAAATGTTTTGGGAAGTGATCAGGATTTGAAAACGCCAAAGCAATTGCGTCCAATTTTTTATGGATGTTTTGATTGGCATTCGTCTGTGCATGGATTTTGGTCGATTGTGAAATTGATGAAAGATTTTCCTGAATTGGATCAGAATAATCAGGTTAGAAATGAGTTAAATCAATTGATTACAGCAGAAAATGTTGCGGTTGAAATGGCCTTTTTCAATGATAAAAATAACAAGAATTTCGAACGTACATACGGTTGGGCTTGGTTGTTACAATTGCAAATGGAATTAAATAATTGGCAAGATAAAGATGCGCAAGTTTGGGCAAAAAATCTGAAACCTTTGAGTGATTTGATTATTATTCGATACAAAGAATATTTGCCGAAATTAGTTTATCCAATTCGTACAGGTACGCATGATAACACAGCTTTTGGTTTGAGCTTAGCGATCGATTATGCACGTTCTGTGAATGATAAAACATTCGAAAAAGTGATTACTGATAATGCAAATCGTCTTTATTTAAAAGATAAAAGTTGCAATATTGCTTTCGAACCAAGTGGATCAGATTTTCTTTCGGCTTGTTTGGAAGAGGCTTTGTTGATGTCTAAAATTCATCCGCATGATGAATATAAAAAATGGTTGAAATCATTTTTACCACAATTGTTTGATAAAAAACATGAGCTAAAACCTGGAATTGTTTCGGATCGTACGGATGGGCAATTGGTTCATTTGGATGGTTTGAATTTTAGTCGTGCAACGGCTTTGTATCAAATTTCTGCAAAATTACCAGAGTTAAATTATTTGAATGATTGGGCAAATCATCACTTCAATTATTCGTTCAATAATATTTCAAATGATGATTATATGGGAAGTCATTGGTTGGGAACTTTTGCACTTTATGCGCTGAAAACCAAACGTGAAACTAAAAATTAGCTAATAATAGGGATTTTATAACGATAGAATTGAATCTAAATTTGTTTCAAACAAAACTATACGAAACATTAAATTTTAATTCTATGAAAAAATATTTTTATATCGTCATTGCAGTTTTAGGTCTTGCAGCATTCGGATTTAGTCAATATTCGAAAAGTCAATTAGAAGATCAATTGGCTAAAACAGGGAAATGCGTAGAAGGTGTTGTTGTGGAAACTAGCGGAACATTTAAACGTCCGAAAGCAACTATACAATATCCTGTGAATGATGAAGTTTATGAAGTTACTTTACGATCTAGAGCAGACGTGGACGAAGTTGTATTGATGAAATATGATACGCTGAATCCAGAAGAAGTGTTGCTTGTAGATAATTGTAATTAATTATAGTCTCAAGTTTAAATGAAAAATCCACCAAGTTTTTTGGTGGATTTTTTTATAGTGATGAATTATTTCTAACGATTAAATTTCTTCTAATGTTGGAATAAATTCTTCTTCAATTTCTTTGAAAGTAGCTTCCAAATCAACCAAATTATCTTGTGTAACTAACTTTGTGCGATAAGGTTTAAAATTTGGAATTCCTTTGAAATAATTGGTATAATGCATACGTGTTTCCAAAATTCCTGTACGTTCACCTTTCCAATCAATCGCCCAATTTAAGTGGTTTTTAGCCGCTTCCATTCGTTCTACAATTGTTGGTTCTGGTAACAATTCTCCTGTTTCTCGATAATGTTTAATTTGCTCGAAAATCCAAGGGTAACCAATCGCCGCACGACCAATCATCACACCATCAACACCGTATTTTTCTTTGTATTCTATTGCTTTTTGAGGCGAATCGATATCTCCGTTTCCAAAAATTGGAATTTCTATATTTGGATTAGCTTTTACTTTTGCAATCGGTTCCCAGTCTGCATTTCCTTTATACATTTGTGTACGTGTTCGACCGTGAATTGACAAGGCTTTGATACCTGTTTCTTGCAAACGTTCTGCAACTTCATAAATGTTAATCGAGTCAGAATCCCAACCCAAACGCGTTTTTACAGTAACTGGTAAATGTGTACTTTCAACAACAGATTTTGTTAAACGTACCATCAAATCTATATCTTTTAATACACCAGCTCCAGCGCCTTTACAAACCACTTTTTTTACAGGACATCCAAAGTTAATATCAACAATATCAGGCTGAACAGTCTCGACAATTTTAGCTGACATAGCCATGGCTTCTTCATCTCCACCAAAAATCTGAATACCAATAGGACGTTCGTAATCAAAAATATCTAATTTTTGACGACTTTTTATTGCATCACGAATCAATCCTTCAGATGAAATAAACTCTGTATACATCAAGTCTGCACCATGCATTTTGCATAGGCGACGAAATGGCGGATCACTCACATCTTCCATTGGTGCAAGCAATAAAGGGAAGTCTGGTAATTCTATGTTTCCTATCTTTACCACGAAATAATTTTTTGCAAAATTACATAAAACTTATGAAAGAAGAACGAAAGTCCGAAGGTGTAAATCAATATTTAAAATTTTCTGCGATGGGAATACAGATGGCGGTAACGATTGCGTTATTTGCTTGGTTAGGAACATTTTTGGATAAAAAAATGGAAACAGAGAAGCCATTATGGACGGCTGGCTTATCTTTGCTGGGAGTTTTTGCAGGATTATATTTGATGTTGAAGCAATTACCAAAAAAATAATTTTAATGATTAAGAAATTTATTCTTTTAGCACTTTCTTTTATTGCAATGGTTGCAATTTTTTGTGGTATTCATTACGCAATTGTTGAGCATTATAATTTTAGCGAAAATCCGCTAATTGTTCCAAAAATGTATTTAATAATTGGATTAATTACATTAATGATTTTGCAAGTTGGATGTTTTGTGAAGATAAAATTTCCAGAATATGTTGGTTTTGCCTTTATGGGAGGCATGATTGCGAAGATGGCAATTGTATTAGCATTGATTGTTGTGAATGAACAAATTAAATCAAATGTTGTGCAATTAATTATAAGTTATTTTGTAATTTTGCTAGCCGAAGTTTTAGTGTTTATTCGCTTAATTAATTTAAAGTTAAAAAAAGTTTAATGATTTTTAGCATTTGACTTTGGTAAGTGGTTAATTTACTATAATTTTGCACGCAATTTAGAAACAAAGGAATTATACATGAAATTTTCAGCGTTATTAGCGTTTTTATTACTTTTCAATTTCGGATTCGCCTCTACAACGGTTCCGCACGAAAGTCTTCCAAAAACGTTTGAGGAGTTAATTAAAAGTGAGCAAGTAAAAAGTCAAGAGGAAGCTGCTAAAGTGAAATCTGGCGAATCTACATTTAACCCAGTGCCAGGTATCATGCACCACATTGCAGATGCGCACGATTGGCATTTATGGGGAGAAGGAGAAAAAAGTGTAGGAGTTGCATTACCTGTTATTTTATGGGATAATGGTTTACAGGTTTTTATGTCTTCTAAATTTCACCACAACGAAGCGGTTGTTGAAAGTAACGGAAACTACTACATCAACTACCACGAAAAAATCTACAAAACAGATGCGCAAGGTACAATCAAACCTCACGTAGACGAAAAAGGAGCTATTCATTTAGAAAATGAAAAACCATTAGATTTTTCTATTACGAAAAACGTAACATCAATGTTAATCTCTTTCGTGATTTTAATCTTAGTTTTCTCTGCAGTTGCATCTAACTACAAAAAAGGAAATATGGTACCAAAAGGTATTGCAGGATTTATCGAACCAATTATTATTTTTGTTCGTGATGAAGTAGCAATTCCAAATATTGGTGAGAAAAAATATGCGAAATTTATGCCTTATTTATTAACGTTATTTTTCTTCATTTGGATCAACAATTTATTAGGATTATTACCAGGTGCAGCTAACGTTACAGGTAATATCGCAGTTACATTTGTATTAGCATTAATCGCATTAATCGTAATTAATTTCTCAGGAAACAAAGGTTACTGGGGACATATGTTATGGATGCCAGGTGTACCGGTTCCAGTAAAATTGATCTTAGCTCCAATTGAGTTAATCGGGATTATTACAAAACCTTTCGCCTTAATGATTCGTTTATTTGCGAACATTACAGCAGGTCACATCATTATTATGTCGTTAATTTCGTTAATCTTTATTTTCCAAACAGAAGCTATGGCAGGTGGATCTATTCCATTAGCGTTATTTATCTACTGTTTAGAGTTATTAGTAGCGGCATTACAAGCGTTCGTATTCACAATGTTAGTTTCGTTATTCATCGGAACAGCAGTAGCAGAACACGATCATCATTAAGAATAGAATATAAAAAACAATAAAATAATTTTTTAATAATTAAATACAATTATCATGACAGGAAGTATTGCAGCAATCGGAGCTGGTTTAGCAGTTTTAGGAGTTGGTTTAGGTATCGGTAAAATCGGTGGATCAGCTATGGAAGGAATCGCTAGACAACCAGAAGCGGCTTCAAAAATTCAAACAGCTATGATTATCGCAGCAGCCTTAATCGAGGGTGCAGGTTTATTCGGTATCGTAGTTGCGTTATTAGGTAACGGATAATATTTGAATTAAAATTAGCTTCAATAACGGTTGGTTGTTGAAGCTAATTCATTAAAAAATTAATTAGTAAAAAATAAAATTTAATACATACACACAATGGATTTAATTACACCTTCAGTTGGTCTTATTTTTTGGACTGCGGTCGTATTTATCATCTTATTAGTATTGTTAAGATCATTAGCTTGGAAACCAATTTTATCTGCAGTTAAAGAAAGAGAACAATCTATCGAGGATGCATTAAACGCAGCTAAAAAAGCGAAAGAAGAGATGGCTTTATTAAACGCTCAAAACGAGAAAATCATGAAAGAGGCTCGTGCTGAACGTGATGCTATCTTGAAAGAAGCGCGTGAAATGAAAGAAAATATCATCAACGAGGCGAAAAATTCTGCAACTGTAGAAGCAAACAAATTAATTGAAAATGCTAAGTCAGCTATCCAAAATGAAAAGGCATCAGCTATGGCTGATATCAAAAATCAAGTTGGACAGTTGTCAATTGAAATTGCTGAAAAAATCTTAACTAAAGAATTGTCAGACAAATCTGCACAAGAAGCTTTAGTGAATGATGTTATTGATCAAGTTAAATTCAATTAATCATGGCAGGATTCAGAGCAGCACATAGATATGCTAAAGGTTTGATGGAGTTTGCGAATGAAGCAAACCAAACAGACGTAGTGTATGCTGAAATGAATGATGTTCGCAAAGTCATTAAAGAGAATGATGATTTAAGAGTTTTCTTAAATTCTCCAGTGATTGATGCAAAGAAAAAAGAAGCTGTTTTGAGTGAGATTTTCAAATCTTTATCAAAAACTTCTCAAACATTCATTTCGTTAGTCGTAAGACATGGTAGAGAAAATATTTTGTCTAAAATTGCAGATCAGTTTATTTCATTATACGATTTAGCAAATAATATTGTAACAGCAGAAATTACTTCGGCAGTACAATTAGATCAAAATACAATTGATAATATTGTAGCAAAAGCGAAACAAACTTTAGCTGCAAATAGTCAAGTAAAAGTAGAGAACAAAATTGATGCATCTTTAATTGGAGGTTTCGTTTTAAAAATTGGAAACAATCAAGTTGATTCGTCAATCAAAACTAAGTTAGCTACATTAAAAAAAGATTTTTCGAAAAACGAATACATTCCTAAATTTTAAATATTTCAGAAATGCCAGAAATAAATCCAGCTGAAGTTTCAGCTATATTAAAACAACAACTTACAAGCTTTGATTCATCAGTTGAATTAGCAGAAGTAGGAACCGTTCTAACTGTTGGGGATGGTATTGCTCGTGTTTACGGGTTAGATAATGCTCAATACGGAGAATTAGTAGAATTCTCAAACGGGTTAGAAGGAATGGTACAAAACCTTGAAGAAGACAACGTAGGTATTGTACTTTTCGGACCTTCAAAAGGTATTAAAGAAGGTGACACTGTAAAACGTACAAACAAAATTGCATCTATTAACGTAGGTGAAGGAATGTTAGGACGTGTTGTAGATATGTTAGGAAATCCTATCGATGGTAAAGGACCAATCGAAGGACAATTATATGAAATGCCTATCGAGCGTAAAGCTCCTGGGGTTATCTATCGTCAACCAGTAAACGAACCATTACAAACAGGTATCGTTTCTATTGACTCGATGATTCCAATTGGACGTGGACAACGTGAGTTAATCATTGGTGACCGTCAAACAGGTAAAACTTCTGTTGCTTTAGATGCAATCTTAAATCAAAAAGAGTTTTACGATAGAAGAGAAACAGTTTTCTGTATCTATGTTGCAGTAGGACAAAAAGGTTCTACAGTAGCAGGTATCATGAAAACATTACAAGACCACGGTGCAGATAAATATACAGTAGTAGTTGCTGCTAATGCATCTGATCCAGCTCCAATGCAAGTATATGCTCCAATGGCAGGTGCTGCAATCGGAGAGTACTTCCGTGACTCTGGTCGTCCAGCGTTAATTGTTTATGATGATTTATCTAAACAAGCCGTTGCATACCGTGAGGTGTCTTTATTATTACGTCGCCCACCAGGACGTGAAGCATATCCTGGAGACGTTTTCTACTTACACTCTCGTTTATTAGAGCGTGCTGCAAAAGTAATCAAAGATGATGCAATCGCATCTCAAATGAATGATTTACCAGAATCTATGAAAGGTATCGTAAAAGGTGGTGGTTCTTTAACTGCTTTACCAATTATCGAAACTCAAGCTGGTGATGTTTCTGCATATATCCCAACAAATGTAATTTCGATTACTGATGGACAAATCTTCTTAGAGTCTGATTTATTCAACTCAGGTGTTCGTCCAGCAATCAACGTAGGTATCTCTGTATCTCGTGTTGGTGGTTCTGCACAAACAAAACCAATGAAAAAAGTATCTGGTACATTAAAATTAGACCAAGCACAATATCGTGAGTTAGAAGCTTTCGCAAAATTTGGTTCTGATTTAGATGCAGCTACAATGAACGTAATTGGTAAAGGTGAACGTAACGTTGAGTTATTAAAACAAGGTGTTAACGCTCCAATTCCAGTTGAAGAACAAGTAGCAGTTATTTATGCGGGTACTAATGGTATGTTGAAAAACGTTCCAGTTAACCAAGTGAAAGAGTGGCAAGGTGACTTTGTTGAGTTAATGCGCAACAAATATGCAGACACTTTAACATCTATCCGTTTAGGTAAATGGACTGATGAAATTATGGATGTATTGAAGAAAGTTATCACAGAAACTACTTCTAAATACTAATAAAATATAAATGAAACTTAGAGGTTTCTGAATCTCTAAGTTCCTTTTAATCCTTCATCTCAAATAGAATTATGCCAAATTTAAAAGATATACGTAACCGTATTACTTCTGTAGGTTCTACAATGCAGATTACAAGTGCTATGAAATTAGTTTCTGCTGCAAAACTAAAACGTGCTACAGATTCTATCGTACAGTTACGTCCTTATGCAGATAAATTACGTGAACTTTTACAAAATGTAAGTTCTACTTTAGAAGCTGAAGTAGGAGGTGCATTAACAGAAGAGCGCGAAGTTAATAAAGTACTTTTAGTCGTTATTAACTCGAATAGAGGTTTATGTGGAGGATACAACTCAAGCATCATCAAAAAAGTAAATGCGTTATTAGCTGGCGAATTAGCAAGTAAACACGTAGAGATTTTAGCAATTGGTAAAAAAGCTAATGATACTTTTAGTAAAACACAAACTATCTATAAAAATGCATCAAGCATTTGGGATAATTTAAATTTTGCAGATGTGGCTGAAATTGCAGACGATTTAGTAGAGAAATTTACTGTAGGTGACTTTGATCAAATCAGAATTATCTACAATCAATTTCAAAATGCAGCTGTTCAAATTGTACAAGACGAACAATTTTTACCAGTCGTTTTAGAGAAAACTGAAGAAGAAGCAAACAATTCAGCAGAGTTAGATTATATCTTCAACCCTTCGAAAGAAGAAATTTTAAGAGACTTGATCCCTCAAACGTTGAAAACGCAATTATTCAAAGCCGTATTAGATGCTAACGCTTCTGAACATGGAGCACGTATGACTGCAATGCATAAAGCAACAGACAACGCAAGCGAATTACAAAAAGGATTGAAAATTCAATACAACAAAGCTCGTCAAGCTGCTATTACAAACGAGATCTTAGAGATCGTTGGTGGTGCAGAAGCATTGAATGCGTAAAAACAAAGACTTATCTTATTTTTAAATAGAAAAGCAACTTCATCTCGAAGTTGCTTTTTTTTATAATGTTTACTTTAGATTATAAAGAAGTAATAAACACTTTTGAATAATTATTCTTTAACATATGTATTGAAGAAATACTTCTACTTAGTTATTACTTTATTCAGGATGATAATTTTTGTAATCATATATCTAATTAGAATTCTCATTATTTTATTCTTTTTATAAATTAAAATGAAATAAATTATTTCCTCAAGACATTTCAATAAAAACGTCAAGTGATTTTACCTAAAAGCTAAGGTGGTTTTGATTAAAACGTCTCGACATTTTATATCAAACAAAAAGTCCTAAGAAATACTCAGGACTTTTCTATTGTTATCATCGAAACTAAGTTTCTATTTATTTCATTTGAAATAATGGGCGAGAAGACATGAACTCGTTTACACGATCTGCAACTCCATCAATGATTTCTTCGTTATCAATATTCATTAATACTTCGTCAATCAAGTCAGTAACAGTTTGCATATCTGCTTCAACCAACCCACGAGTTGTTACAGCAGCCGTACCTAAACGAATCCCCGATGTAACGAAAGGAGATTTATCATCGAAAGGAACCATGTTTTTGTTACAAGTGATTTCTGCCAAAACTAAAGCGTTTTCTGCTTGTTTCCCAGAAATACCTTTGTTACGTAAGTCGATCAACATACAGTGATTATCTGTACCTCCGGAAACAATGTCATAACCTTTTGCAACCAATGCCGCAGCTAAAGCCTTAGCATTCTTCACAACTTGTACAATATAGTCCATATAACCGTCAGATAAAGCCTCTTCAAAAGCAATAGCTTTAGACGCGATTACATGCTCCAAAGGCCCACCTTGTGTACCAGGGAACACTGCTCCGTTCAAGATTTGAGACATCATTTTCACTTCACCTTTAGGAGTTTTTGCTCCCCAAGGGTTCTCAAAATCTTTCCCCATCATAATGACTCCACCACGAGGACCACGTAAAGTTTTGTGAGTTGTCGTCGTTACGATATGACAATGAGGCATAGGATCGTTTAAGATTCCGCGGGCGATTAACCCAGCAGGATGCGAGATATCAGCTAATAACAAAGCACCAACTTCATCAGCTACCTCACGAAATTTAGCATAATCTATGTCTCTTGAATATGCCGAAGCACCACAAATTATCATTTGAGGCTTCTCTTTACGAGCAGTTTCTGCCATAGCTTCGTAGTCAATTCTTCCCGTCTCTTTGTCGACTCCATAGAAAGAAGTTTGGTAAGTTAACCCAGAAAAATTAACAGGAGAACCGTGAGTTAAGTGCCCTCCGTGCGATAAATCGAATCCTAAGATCTTGTCTCCTGGTTTCAAACATGCTAAGTAAACAGCTGCATTTGCCTGAGATCCTGAGTGAGGTTGCACATTTGCATACTCTGCATTAAACAACGCTTTCAAACGATCAATTGCAATAGTTTCTACTTCGTCTACAACTTCGCAGCCACCGTAATAGCGCTTTCCAGGATAACCTTCTGCATATTTATTTGTCAAAACAGAACCCATCGCGCGCATTACGTTGTCTGAAACAAAGTTTTCTGACGCGATTAATTCAATTCCATTCAGTTGTCTTTCTTTTTCTTCTTCAATCAAATCGAAGATTACATCTTGTGCCATGTTTTGTTTGTATTAATTGTGTTTCAAATATAAGCTTTTATCATTAGAATTTCTAACTGATATATTCGTAATAACCTAAGAGTTATCAAAACAATTTTTCTAATGATTTGGGCGTTTCCTTCGGGCGGGCTATTCGTTGCAATCTTTACTTTGTAACTTCGCTATCGCTTTGTTTCACGCAAAGGATTTCCACTACTATCCCTAACGCATCTCGAGTTGTGAGTAACAAGTTCTTAGTTTTGAGTAATAATATTTATACTTTTTTCAGAATCATACCTTATTAATAATTGAAAACTAATTTACTTATTCAAAGGAATTTCAAATGACCTTTCAATAAAAAGGCGTTAAAAAAATGAAGAAATTCGAAGCGATAAAAAAGATTTAACCGATAGGTTTTTAAATCTTTTCGCGTAGAATGAATCATTTTCAGCCGATTTATTGAGGTCTTGATTTTTTTGTTTCGTTTTTTCATCAAGGAAAAAATGAAAGATGGTTTCTTAGATATTTAAAATTTCTAATTTCTAAACCAACCAACTATCAATTTCTCTCATTAAATTTACAGCATGAAAAACCCTACTTTTTGCATTGGTTTAATGTCTGGAACTTCGTTAGATGGTTTGGATATTTGCTATGTACGATTTGATGGTAACCAACATTTCGAAATTTTACATGCCGAAACTATAGATTATTCATCCGATTGGCGAACAAAACTAACAGAAGCTTTTCAATATTCGGCAATGGATTTATGCCAACTAGATGTAGAGTATGGTTATTTTCTTGGAGAACAAGTAAAAGAATTTATTCATAAAAATAAGATTAGAAAAGTAGATTTTGTTGCATCTCACGGGCAAACTATTTTTCATCAACCGCAGAAATCATTCACTTTGCAAATAGGAAATGGTTTAGCAATTGCGTCGCGTTGTCAACAAAAAGTGGTGTGCGATTTCAGAACACAAGACGTTATTTTAGGAGGACAAGGAGCGCCTTTGGTTCCGATTGGGGACGAATTATTATTTTCTAACTATGATGCATGTTTAAACCTTGGAGGTTTTTCTAACATTTCGATGAATAGAAATGGAAAACGAATTGCATTTGATATCTGCCCAATTAATATTGTCTTGAATCATTATGCAAAACAACTCGGTTTTGATTTTGATAAAAATGGAGAACGAGCAGAACAAGGACATATTAATACCGCATTAGTTGAAGAATTGAATCTTTTGAATTTTTATCATCAACCTTTTCCAAAATCATTAGGTTTTGAATGGGTTATGAATGAGTTTTTAACAATTGTTGATAAGTACGATATTTCTATCGAAGATAAGCTGAGAAGTTGTGTGGAGCATTTTGTAATTCAAATTAAAAATACCTTTGCTTTATATGATATCAACAACGTGTTGATAACTGGAGGAGGAGTTCGAAATACATTTTTTATCAATCGTTTAGGAGAATTATCAACTGTTGAAATCATTATTCCAACTGATAATTTAATCGATTTTAAAGAAGCCTTAATATTTGCATTCCTTGGTTATCGTCGTGTTTATAACGAAATAAATTGTTTGGCATCTGTAACAGGAGCGAGCAAAGACCATTCGTCTGGAATTATATATCACTTATAAAGTCTATCTAAATAATAGAGTTTAAAAAATATTTTATTTACATTTATTCGATAACCAAGAATAAATGCGATATGAAATATTCGAAAAATAAAGATGTTATTTTACTTCATAGCTTATTTGGAAGCCTTAGTAATTGGGGAAATGTTATCAAGAATATTGAAATAAATTATAATGTTTATACGCCAACATTTCCTTTATTTTCTACACATTTCAAAAGAAATTCACTTCAAAATTTAGTTCAATTTCTAGAAAATTATATTCAATCTAATAAAATTGAAAATCCAATATTAATTGGAAATTCTTTGGGCGGTCATGTTGTACTGCTGTATGCGTTGGCACATCCAAATTTGTTTGATAAATTGATTTTAGCTGGAAGTTCAGGTTTGTATGAAAGCAATTTGCAGGCTTCTTTTGTGCGTGTGCGAGATTACGAGTATATCAAAAATAAGGTAGAAGATGTTTTTGAAACAAAAAATGTTGTAACAAAAGAGTTGGTTGATGATGTTTTTTCGGCCGCTAATACGCCTACAAAAGCTTTGTCTATAATTTAAATTGCGCGAGATGCAAAGCGACAAAATTTGAAACATCTTTTACATAAAATAGATCAGCCAGTTTTATTGGTTTGGGGAAAACAAGATATTGTGACACCGCCAAATGTTGCTGAAGAGTTTTTTGCACATTTACCTAATGCAAAATTAGCTTATATCGATCATTGTGGTCATGTGCCGATGATGGAGCAGCCGATACTTTTTAATCAACATATTAATCAATTTTTAAGTGCTTAAAAATGAATCATCCCGAGTATTTAGCTTTTGCTTTACCAGCTTTTTTTCTTTTTTTATGGCTTGAATATGTAGTTGTTAAAAAGAAAAAATTAAAGAATATTTATAAGTATGAAAGTTCGGTTTCTAATATTTCAATAGGAATTGCAGAACGATTATTGAATCTTTTTATTACGGTAAGTTTTTACAATTTGTATGTTTGGATTTACGAAAATTATCGTCTTTTAGATATTTCAAATGCTTGGTGGATTTGGGTTGTGATGCTTCTAGCGACAGATTTTGTTTGGTATTGGTATCATCGTTTGGGACATGAAGTCAATATTTTTTGGGGAGCCCATATTGTGCATCATCAATCCGAAGAATTTAATTTTACGGTGGCGGCACGTATAACGACTTTGCAAGCAATTGTTCGCAATATTTTTTGGTGTATTTTGCCTTTTATTGGTTTTCATCCAAATTTAGTGATGACGATTTTGGTGGTTCATGGCGTGTATTCTTTTTTTACGCATACGCAGATTTTGGAGAAACAAAAATGGATTGAATATATTTTTATAACACCTTCTCTTCATGGTGTTCATCATGCTTCTGACGAAAAATATTTGGACAAAAATTATGGAGATGTATTTGTTTTTTGGGACATATTATTTGGTACTTTTCAGAAAGAAGAAGAAAAACCAAGATATGGATTGACGCATCCTATCAATAGTTACAGTTTTTTGTGGCAACATTTTCATTATTATTTAGAGTTGTATGAAGCTGCTCGAAGAAAATCCTCCATTAAAGAAAAATTGACGATATATTTTGGTAGTCCAGCAGTGATGGATCAGGAAATAAGACCAATTATTGAAAAGAAATGGGTGTCTAAGAATAAAGGGAATAGTTATCATTTCAAATACAAAGGTTATATTAATTTACAATTGATTTTATCGTTTTTTGCGATGAGTATTCTAACATATTACTTTGATCAATTTGATAATTTAACCAAAGGTTTCTTCGTTGTATTTGTCTTGATTACATTTATAAATATTGGTGCACAATTAGAACAAAAAAGATGGGTACCGTATTTAGAACATATTAGATTTTTAGTGTTTTGTAGTTTTTTTATCATTCAATCTCATAATTATTTCTTGCTGATTTTACCTTTCATATTCGTTTTTATCATCGAAAAGATGTTTAATTTTAGTAATTGGTATCAAAAAAGTATTTTGAAGATTATATAAATGATAATTTAGGTCTTATTGTTTCGTTTAGATTAGGCGGTTAAAAACGAGTTCATTATTTTTACCAAACTAAAAAAAATATAATGATAGTTTCTAAACTTTTTAACCAATTTTTTCATAGCCAAACCTCAGGAGGAATTTTATTGATTTTCTGTACTGCGTTTTCTTTATTATTAGCCAATTCACCAATTGCAGAATCTTATGATTCTATTTGGGAAATTAATCTATTTGGTCATCATTTTTCACATTGGATTAATGATGGTTTGATGGCTATTTTCTTTTTCTTGATTGGTTTAGAATTAAAACGCGAAGTTTTTGTAGGTGAATTGTCGGATACTAAAAAAGCAATTTTACCTGTTTTTGCAGCTTTGGGAGGAATGTTAATTCCTGCATTTATTTTCTTTTTTACGAATAAAGGAACGGATACCATTCATGGTTTTGGAATTCCGATGGCGACAGATATTGCTTTTGCTGTTGCTATTATAACAATGTTAGGAAATAGAGTTCCATTATCATTAAAAGTATTTTTAACAGCTTTAGCTGTGATTGACGATTTAGGAGCAATTATCGTGATTGCATTATTTTATCCAAACCCAGAATTACCTTTAGATTTTACACAATTCGGAATTGCAATAGCCATTTTATTAGGTCTTTTCGCTTTAAATAAATTAAAAATAAAATCAATGATTCCTTATATCATTGGAGGGATTGCTGTTTGGTGGTTTATGTTGCATTCGGGTATTCACGCTACAATTGCGGGAGTTTTGGTTGCATTTACAATTCCATTTGATAAGGACGATTCTAAATCACTTTCAGCTAAAATGGAACATGCTTTACATTTACCAGTCGCATTTATTATTTTGCCTTTATTTGCCTTAGCAAATACAGCAATTAGAATTGATGGCGGAGGATTAGCGCATTTTAGTATTCCATTAGCTTCGGGTATTTTTTTAGGATTAGTTGTCGGAAAACCAGTCGGAATTACATTATTTACATGGATTGCGGTTAAATTAGGATTGTGTGAATTACCTACAGCAGTAAATTTCAAACGAGTTTTTGGTGTCGGAATTTTAGGAGGAATTGGATTTACAATGTCTATTTTTGTTTCGATGTTGGCCTTCAAAGACCCAAGTTATATAAATGAAGCGAAATTGATGATTTTAGTAGCTTCGTTAACAGCTGCTATTGTTGGATTTATTGTTTTAAAAATATTATTAACTACAAAACAAGATTATTCAGATTAAGAATAGTCAATTCATAAATAATAGAATCGAATTTTTCTTCGGAGAAATTCGATTTTTTTTTGAAGATGATTCCGTAACTTCGTGTAAAATTTTTGAATAAATGAGAACGTATCAAGAAACAATCGATTGGTTGTTTACAAATTTACCAATGTTTCAACGTGTTGGAGCATCAGCAATGAAAGCAGATTTAACAAATATTACAGCTTTATGCGAGTATTTGGGAAATCCTCAAACTAAGTTTAAAACGGTTCATATTGCAGGGACAAATGGTAAAGGAAGTACGTCTCATATGTTGGCCTCTATTTTTCAGGAAGCAGGTTATAAAACAGGTTTGACAACTTCTCCACATCTCAAAGATTTCCGTGAACGAATACGTGTAAATGGAGAAATGGCTGATGAAGAATTTGTGATTGATTTTGTGAATAAGCATGAGCAAAAAATAATTGATCAAAAAGCATCTTTTTTTGAAATTGCAATTGCGATGGCTTTCGAATATTTTGCACAACAGAAAGTTGATATCGCGATTATAGAAACTGGTTTGGGCGGACGATTAGATTCAACGAATATTATTTTACCAGAACTTTCTGTGATTACGAACATTGGTTTAGATCATACACAATTTTTGGGTGATACATTGGACAAAATTGCATTTGAAAAAGCTGGTATCATAAAACCAAATACAGCGGTTGTAATTGGTGAAACAACAGCAGAGACAAAAACAATTTTTGAACAAGTAGCGAAAGATAGAAATGCAAAAATCATTTTTGCTGAAGAAAAACATTTTCAAGATTTAGCTTCAGATTTGAAAGGGTCTTATCAAATCAAAAATAAACGTACCGTTTTAACCGCTATTGAACAATTGCAAAAACAAGGTTGGGCAGTCTCTCCTGAAAATATTACGAATGGCTTATTGAATGTTGTAAAGAATACAAATTTGCGCGGACGTTGGGATATTTTAGGACAACACCCATTAATTGTTGCTGATACTGCGCATAATCCACATGGTTTAGCAGAGGTTTCAAAACAAATAAATGAGCAAGCTTATAATCAATTGCATTTGGTTTTAGGATTTGTGAATGATAAAGATGTTTTATCTATTTTAAATTTCTTTCCTAAAAAAGCAACTTATTATTTCTGTCAACCAGATGTTCCTCGAAAATATGACATTGACGACTTGTATAAAATCATACCAGAAGATATTACCGATAAACACTTTTTTGATACTGTAGAAAAGGCATTAATTGCTGCAAAATCAAATGCAACAGAAAATGACATGATTTACGTTGGAGGTAGTACATTTATTGTTGCAGAAGTCATCTAATTTTAAAATAATATGAAATAAATCATGATAGACTCCGCTTGAATAGCGGAGTCTATATTTTTTATAACCTATAATAATTATTTTATGTATTAAATGCATGTAATTCATGATTTTGAAAGTTTTTTTACTGAATTTACGATGGTTTTGTTAACTCAAAAAATATGAAAAAAGTTTTATTTGTTTTTACACTTATAGCAACTGCGACATTTGTAAAATCACAGGTAGATGGATATCCCCTGAATTTTATAGTATAAGTTAAGCTACATATTTTAAAAATTGTAAATTATACCCGTTGTGCATTTTGATTGATAAATAATAAAGTTGTTCATTTGATTGAAAAAGAGTAAATTTATTTAACTTCAAAGTGTTTACAATGAACAACTTAC
>NZ_DLOC01000011.1:0-7721 GCF_002478465.1 Empedobacter sp. UBA7494 | reverse complement strand
TTTGAGACAGCTTCTTTTTTTCGTTTTATATCGATTGATAATTCTCTAAAAATTGTACAATTTTTTCTGCTAATTGATTTTTATGATAAGCACTTTTCAAAGTTTTATATTCAATATCAGCCAACAGAAGATTATTCGTTCAATTTTAATTTTGGTCGAAGAATTCAACGACCAGCTTTTTGGGAATTAAATCCAGATAAATGGTACAGTAATCCTATTTCTTACACAGAAGGAAATCCTTTTATGCAACCAGCTTTTGTGTATAATTTCGAGTTAAGTTATGGATTCAAAGATTATTTACAAGCAAAATTTTATTATCAAAATATACAAGATGGTTTTGGTCAAAATGTCTTTCATCAAGAATAAGAATTGGATGGAGAATTGATGCAAACACAAATATTTAAGCGATTAAATTATTATAAAATGTCTAATTACTGAATTAGTTTATCATCAACTCTAAAACCTTATAAATGGTGGGAATCTAATCTTGAATTTAATTTTGTATTTAATAAATCAATCAATGAAATTGATGTGTTAGATAAAGAATATACAGGAAATGGAGCTAATTTTTCGGTTTATAATAACCTGAATTTGAATACTAAAAAAACGTTCACGGCCCAAGCTAATTATACGTTTACACCAAAAGGAAAAAACAGAGAATTTAATTATAGTTCAAGTTCTTCGTTAGATATAGGTTTTAAATATTTGGCGATGGATAAGAAATTAACGTTGTCGTTGATGGCTTATGATATTTTCAAAACAGATCTTTCAACATTGTCGACAAATGTGCAAAATATTTCGCAATCGTTTAGACAATATTATGATTCGCAATCGATACGTTTTTCGGTTTCTTATAAATTTGGTAATTCAAAAATCAATGTGAGTAAACGTCAAACTTCTAATGCAGAAGAAGCAAATAGGAGTGGAGGAAAATAGAAAAAAAATAAAAAATCTCAGAGCAAAATGCTCTGAGATTTTTTAAATAAAAATATTTTTAATCTTATCCATTTACAGCTTCAACGTTGTCTACAACATCAGGCATCATTTGTTTTAAAATACCTTCGATACCATTTTTAAGCGTTGCTGTAGAAGACGGACAACCAGAACAAGCACCTTGTAATAACATTTTTGCTGTTCTCGTTTCTTCATCAAATTCAATTAATTCTATGTTTCCACCATCATTTGCAACTGCTGGTTGAACATATTCGTCTAAAATAGCTTTGATTTGTTGCTCAACAGAAGAAAACTCTTCAGCAGGTTTTACCACAACATGTTCAGGAGCTTCTGTTGTGAATTCATAAAATTCATCAAAAACAGGACCTCCAGCTTGTAAATAATTCGTAATAAACGAACGAACATCCATCGCCCAAAGTGACCAATCTTCTGTTTCGTTTTTCGTTAAAGAAACATAATTATCAACAATAAAAACTTCTTCAACAAAAGGATATTCTTTGTAAATCGCAACAGCTAATGGAACTCCAGCAGCTTTTTCTTTCGATTTTATTTCGATGATTTCTGGCGCTAACATAGAATTTGAAACGAATTTCATCGCAGCAGGATTAGGCGTCATTTCTGCATAAATAGAAATAGGAGCCTTTTTCATTGGTGCTAAAATTGCGTTTTCTTCTAAATGTTCATTGATAATTTCTTTCAAATCTTCTGTAACATCAGCCCAATCAACAGCATCTATTTTTTCTATCGCAACAAAATTCGCTGTGATAAATATTTTTTGAATAAATGGTATAGTCAATAAAACTTGCGCTAAAGGAGATTCGGTAGCTGTAGATTCTTTATCGAATTCCACGCCACCTTGTGTTAAAGTCTCGTCACAAACGAACTTCATCACATTATTATTAGGTGTAATTTCTTCGTATACTCTCATAGTTCTACAAAAATACGCTATAAAAATGTATCTTTATCATTAGAATTATAGATTTTGTTATGGCAATAGTTAAAGAATTAAATGGACACACACCAAAGTTCGGTGAAAACTGCTTTTTAGCGGATAATGCTGTGGTTGTAGGAGAGGTAGAAATGGGAGATAATTGCTCAATTTGGTTTTCAGCAGTTGTGCGTGGAGATGTACATTATATCAAAATGGGAAACAAAGTAAATATTCAGGATAACGCAACGATACATGCAACGTATCAAAAATCGCCAACAACAATTGGAAATAATGTTTCGATAGGGCATAATGCAATTGTACATGGTTGTACAATACACAATAATGTATTGGTTGGAATGGGCGCAATTGTGATGGATGACTGCATTATTGAATCTAATTCTTTGATTGCCGCTGGTGCGATTTTAACCAAAGGAACGCATGTAAAAGAAGGAGAATTATGGGCTGGAATTCCAGCGAAAAAAATTAAAGATGTTCCAAAAGAATTGAAAGAAGGTGAAATAGAAAGAATCGCCAATAATTATTTGATGTATAGTAGTTGGTATAAATAAAATAAAAGCTCAGTTTATAACTGAGCTTTTATTTTATCTGAATTACATCAAACCAAACTGTTTGAAATGATGTGTAAAGTGTTTTTTATGAAATGTTTTCCAATCTTCGTATCCAATATCATTTAAAACTGGATTGACAATTTTACCATCAGGATTTTCTGTGAAATATGAATTGAATTTATCAATTTCTTCTTCTAATTTTTCTATTGCAGCTTCTAAAGAATGGTAACGTAAATCTAGTAAACCTTCCATTCCATTTGCTTTTATCCCTTTTTGCATTTCATGATCAGATTCTAATAAAAATGATTTGTATTGAGGAATTTGCTCTGCAGGAATTCGACAAGGTACTGTTAAACCTCCATTTGAAATTTTAGTGGTTACAATCAAATGTTCAACCATATGTTGAGGTGTCATAATTCCCCATTCTGGCTGTTGATCTACTTTTAAACTTTTTAGTTTAGAAATAAGATTAGCTTTATCTTCAAAATTTAAAAACATATTTTTTCTGTGAAGTTAGTTAGTCGTACAGTAATAATCAATAAAATTCTAGATTTATTTTGTTAGTTGTTGAAACCATTTTACATATGCATCTACAAAATTCTGAATGAAACTTGTTGTTTTTTCGTTATTAAAATATCCATTTTCATCAAACACATCTGGTTTTAGTTTTCCTAAATAAATTTCGGGTTGTTGCATAGTCGGAATATTCAAAAAAGTTAAGGATTGTCTTAAATGATGATTCGCTCCAAAACCACCTATAGTACCAGTAGAACTACTAATAATCGCACCTGGTTTATTATCCCAAACATTTTTTCCGAAAGGACGAGAAGCAACATCTAAAGCATTTTTTAGAACCGCTGGCATAGATCGATTATATTCTGGTGTGATAAAAATTAGGCCATCCAATTCAGAAACTTCTTTACGAAAAGTAGTGTAAGAATCAGGAACTTGATTACGGTCATCAAAATCTTGGTTATAAAATTCTAATTGTCCAATTTCAATTATCTTAAAGGTAAATCCCTCGGGCGTCATTTTTATTAAATTTTTAGCAATTTTTCTGGAATTAGCTTCCTTTCGTAAACTTCCTATAAAAAGTCCAATCGTTTTTTGAGTCATAATTTTATTGGTTTTTGTTTTTACTAAAGTTAATGATTTGATTTTATTTTGAGAAAATTTCATTCAATTAATGATTATTTTTTAATGGATATCGTACAAGAATAATGTAAATTAGTGTTGTATTAAATGAAACAAATGATAAATATTCAGCCCAATTTAGAGAATGATTTGGTAGAACTTCAACCACTCAACTATAATGATTTTGAAGTCTTATATTTAGCTGCTTCCGATCCGAAAGTTTGGGAACAACATCCAAATAAAAATCGTTGGAAAAGAGATGTTTTTATGAATTTTTTCGAAGGTGCAATTCAAAGTAAAGGCGCTTTCAAGATTATTGATAAACAGACAAATCAAGTTGTTGGTAGTTCTCGTTTTTACGATTATAATGAGCAAGATTCGTCTATTTTGGTTGGATATACGTTTTATTCGACGAATTGTTGGGGAAAAGGCTTTAATCCGTCCGTTAAGAAGTTAATGTTTGATTATATTTTTCAGTTTGTTGACAAAATTTATTTACATGTTGGCGCTGATAATGTACGTTCGCAAATTGCAGTGGAGCGATTGGGTTGTAAAAAAGTGAAAGAAGAACAAATTGAATATTTTGGAGAAGAGCCAAAGTTAAATTTTATTTATCAGTTGAATAAAGTTGACTGGTTTAAGTAATTGATAATTAAAACTATTTTTTGAGGACAGATTTTTTTATGTCCTTTTTTTGAAAAAAAACTTAAAAATATGATTATGTTTTTCGTAATAAAATATACTTTTACTGAAGTTTTCATAATAATGAATGAGTAATATTACATTAAACCCAATTTATGAAAAGATTATTGATGACTTATCAAATCAAAAATACTCTATTTCAGACTTTTTTTTCTCAACAGAGGAAACAAAGCAACTTCGCGAAGCAATAATTCGAAAAGAAAATAAAAAAGATTTTCATCAAGCAGCCGTAGGAAGTTCGGTTAACGAACAAATTGTAAAATCAATCAGAGGAGATAAAATCAGATGGATTGATGAAGAAAATAAAACAGAAACGGAAGAAATTTTTTTCTCAAAAATCAATGATTTTATTGAGTATCTCAATCTAACATGTTACATGGGCATTGAAGAAAGTGAATTTCATTATGCCATTTATCCCGAAGGGACATTTTACCAAAAACATGTTGATGCTTTCAAGAATGATGATAGACGCACACTTTCTATTGTGTTGTATTTGAATGATGAAGAATGGAAAGATGAATTTGGCGGACAATTGACCTTGTATTTGGCAGATGAGAATAAGTCTGAAAAAGAATTAGATATTTTACCTCTTGCTGGTCGTTTGGCTGTTTTTGATAGTAAAAGTATTCCACACGAAGTAAAAACCGTTAATCGACCAAGATATAGTATTACAGGTTGGTTGAAAACCAGAGGGAATATTTTGACGTATCTGTAACAAAATCTGTAGTGCTTCGAGATTTCAATCTCTATTTACAATAGATAAATATTGGTATCAATTTGAAGGATTTAAACAATAAGAAGAAAGCTCAACCATTGGTTGAGCTTTTGTTTTTTCTTATATATGCTAAACGATATTATATTTCGTCAAAGAATTCTGCAACATAACGTTCTGCGTCTAATGCAGCAGCACAACCAGAACCAGCAGCAGTTATTGCTTGTCTGTAAACAGAATCTTGTACATCGCCAGCAGCAAAAACACCAGGTACATTTGTTTTGTACGAACGATCTTGAGTGATTAAGTATCCTGTTTCGTCCATATCCAATTTTCCTTGGAATAATTCTGTATTTGGTTTATGTCCAATCGCGATAAAAACTCCATCAACGATTAATTCTTTTTCTTCGTTTGTAACATTGTTGATGATTTTAGCTTTTTCAACAACATTGTTTCCTTCCAAACCAATTAATTCGTGGTTATATAAAACCTCTAAATTATGCGTATTTGCAACACGATCTTGCATCGCTTTAGACGCGCGCATTTCTTCTTTACGAACCAATAAATAAACCTTGTTACAAAGTTTAGATAAGTAAGTTGCTTCTTCAGCAGCTGTATCACCACCACCAACTACTGCAACATCTTTACCGCGGTAAAAGAAACCATCGCAAGTTGCACAAGCTGAAACTCCACTACCAGCGTATTTAGTTTCATCATCTAAACCTAAATATTTCGCAGTTGCACCAGTCGAAATAATAATAGAACGAGCTTGGTAAGTTCCATTGTTCGATTTTACAGTATGTACGTCACCTTCTTTTTCTCCAAAAGTTACTTCCGTTACATATTCGTATTTTATTTCAGTTCCAAAACGTTCCGCTTGTTTTTGTAAATCAGCCATCAATTCTGGTCCTGTAACTGCTTCTGGATAACCTGGGAAATTCTCAACATCAGTTGTTGTTGTTAATTGTCCACCTGGCTCCATACCAGTTAAAATCAAAGGATTCATGTTCGCACGTGCTGCATAAATTCCCGCTGTATAACCTGCAGGTCCAGATCCTATTATGATAACATCTTTTACGTTATTTTCCATTGTGTTGTTTTATTTTTTTACAAATTTAGTATTTCTTATTTAGTTTTCTCGATTCTATAAATAGATGAAAATTATAGATTCATAATTTTATACACTAATTCAATTAATAATTGACTTGGTGTCACATTTCCAGTAGTTCCAACACCTTTTCCTTTCAAATCATATTCGCGAATAAATGAGATAATTTTCGTGGCTTTTTTTAGCGGATAATTACTCGCAGCGGTCATCATTCCTTGTACAAAGTAGGGATTAATTCCTAATACTTTTGCCAAATTTTGCTTCGATTTATCTGGCGTAACATGTATTTGAATGATGTTTGTAAACAGATTAAAAATTGTTGTGATTGAAACGACGTATGGGTTATCCTTCGGATTTTTCTCGAAATATTTAATGATTTTGAATGCTTTTTCGATGTTCTTCGTTTCGATTGCATTGCGAAGTTCAAACACATTATAATCTTTACTAATTCCGATATGCTCTTCGATATGATTTGGTGTGATAGTTTTATCTGCACCAACAATTGTAAATAATTTTTCTAATTCATTGTTCAAACGAGATAAATCTGCACCTACATATTCGGTCAATAAAAACTTTGCTTTTGGTTCAATTTTAAATTGATTGGCAGTAACTTTTTGCTCTATCCAAGCAGGTAATTCGCTTTCGTAAATCTTTTTAAATTCAAAATAAAAACCTTTTTCATTTAGAACTTTGTAGATTTTCTTACGTTTATCAAGTGAATTTCCTTTGTAATTGATGATTAAAACAGTTGAATCTTGTACTTGATTGGCATACATTTCCAACTGATCTATCGAACGGTTAAGATGTTGTGCTTCTTTTACAATCACTACAGATTTTTCTGCACCCATCGGATATTGACGTGCCATTCCTATTAATTGTCCAATCTCTACATCTTGTCCATAAACTATTGTTTGGTTAAAACCTTTTTCTTCTTCTGGTAAAATATTCGCTTCCAATAAATCAGTTATCTGATCGATGAAAAATGGCTCGTCGCCCGCCAAGAAGTAAATCGGTTTATAGTTTTTGTTTTTTATATCTTTGATCAAAGATTCTACAGGACTCATACAATGACTGAATTAGTACAATTAAATTTTTCCGAAAAATACCAAATAAGATTGAAACAAGCCCAAGATAAATTGTATATCTTTTGTTTAATTCGAAAAAAATGGTTGGTCTATACGCCCGAAGAATGGGTTAGGCAACACGTTCTGAATTATTTAATCAACGATTTGGGTTATTCAACTTCGGCGATTGCATTGGAAGTGCCAATTGATATTACAGGAATGCGAAAACGTGCAGACATTGTCGTTTATCAGCAAGAAAAACCTTGGATTATGGTAGAATGTAAAGCACCACATATTGCAATTTCGCAAGCAACTTTTGATCAAATTGCACGTTACAATATAGTGTTAGGTTCTCAATTATTGATGGTATCAAATGGTTTGAATCATTTCTATTGTATGATGGATTTTGTCCAAAAAAGATATAATTTCTTGAAAGAGTTACCAAAGAAGGGGTAACGTGCTAATGTGTTAATTTGTTAATGAGATAATTATTGAAATTATTATATCTACCCGTAGTGCATTTAGTTAATATTAATTTTTAAGTTGT
>NZ_DLOC01000003.1:0-14690 GCF_002478465.1 Empedobacter sp. UBA7494 | reverse complement strand
TAATAAACTATATTTTTAAACATTCCGTTTTTTAGGGAAGATTACACTTTAATATCTTCTGATTTACAAGATATAATTAATGATAGAATAATTGTCAAAATTAATAATCTTTTCATGTACGTGATGTTGGATAAAATTGCATGTAACATTGTTTTTTACGAAATCAAGTTTTATGAAGTTTCGTATCATTATACTCAAATATAATTATTTTAGTGAATAGATTTACAGTCTTGATTTTTTTGTTTCCACTATTACACAACTCTTGCACACTTTGTATCATGAATAAATAAAAACATTTAACAAAAAAGAGGTTTTTACCATTTGGTAAAAACCCCTTTTCAATAATAATAAATAAAAAGAACAATAAATTATTTCAGGAATTTTTGTTGATATTCTTTTCTATATGCATAATAAAATACAACTGGAAGAATTGTAAAGGATAAGATTAAACAAATAATTAATCCGCCTACAATCATAATTGCCAAAGGCTTTTGAATTTCTGATCCCATTCCGGTAGAAAGTGCTGCTGGTAATAATCCCATCGATCCCATAAGCGCAATCATCACAACAGGGCGTATTCTACTTTTAACACCATTGACTATTGCTTCTTTTAATTGCATTTTATGCTTTAAATTATCTCGAATAACACCAATTAGAACAATTCCATCAATCGTTGCTACTCCAAAAAGAATAATAAAACCTATTCCCGCAGATATACCAAAAATGGTTCCTGTTACCCAAAGCGAAATAAATCCTCCAATAAAAGCAAAAGGCAGTGTTAATGCAGCTATCGCTGTGTCTTTTACATTTCCGAAATTGGTATACAATAATAATAAAATCAAAACTAACGAAATCGGAACGACCATTGCTAATTGTTTTGCCGCTCGTTCTTTACTTTCGAATTCACCAGCCCATTCCATATAGTTTTCTTTCGGTAATTTAACTTCTTTAGCCACTACTTTCTTCGCTTCATCGATTGTACTTCCTAGATCACGACCTTCTATACTGAATCCTACACCGATATAACGACTATTTCCTTCTCGATAAATAAAAGCAGGTCCTGTTTGATAACCAATTGTAGCTATTTCCTGCAAAGGAACATTGTTCCCATTACTTGTTGGAATCAAAATATTTCCAATTTTCTCAGGAGTATCTCTATAAGCTTCCTGAAAACGAAGAATAACATCAAACTGTCGATCATTTTCATAAAACTTAGTAGCTGCTTGTCCACCAATTGTCATTTCAATTACTGCCTGAACATCCGCTGTACTAATACCATATTTCGCCATTTTTGAATCACTCAATTCTATTCTAAGTTCAGGTAAACCAATATTTTTATAAACATTGATATCCGTTATTCCATTTACTTTTTCGATAGAAGTAGCGACCTTGTTTGCATATTTTTCTAAATCATACAAATCATCACCAAAAATCTTAATAACTAATGAACTTTTTACACCAGCTACATATTCTTCGACATTATCTTGAATGGGTTGCGAAAATCCAAATACAATTCCTGGATAATGATTTAGTTTGTCTCGCATCTCTTGAATAATCTCTTCTTTCGAAATCTTGCGCTTCCAATCTTTTTCATCTTTTAATTGAACATTAAATTCAATATTGAAGAATCCTGTTGGATCTGTTCCATCATTTGGACGACCTGTTTGTGTTAAAATAAAATCAATTTCATCACAATCTTTCTGCATCAACTCTCTCATCTCTTTTGTTAATCGAGTTGATTCTTTTAAATTAACACTATTTGGTAAAGTTGCACGAATGTAAATTGCTCCTTCATTCAATTTCGGAAGAAATTCTGATCCATAATATGAGAATTTAAACAAACAAAGAGCTAAAATTCCTAAAAAGATTCCTATTGTTGCTTTTTTATAACGAAATGCGGTTTCATATAATCCGAAAATAGTTTTCTGAAAAAATCGAGTAATAAAGTTCTCTTTCTCTTCCATATTTTTCTTAAAAAGCAACTTACACATTGCAGGAACATAAGTTAAACTTAATATTAAAGATCCTAATAATGCATATCCTAATGTAAATGCTAAAGGAGAGAACATTTTACCTTCCACTTTTTGAAATGAAAATATCGGTAATAAAGCAACAATAAGAATAAGTAAAGCAAAGAAAATATAAGAAGCTACACTTCCTGCACTTTTCTTTATAACGCCCATTTTACTCATTTTCGCGTAACGTTCTGCTCCTACTTTATGTTGCATTGTAGCTAAAGCAACAAAAACTGTTTCTACAATTACCAAAGTTCCTTCTAACAACAATCCAAAATCCAGTGACCCCATTGAAATTAAATTCGCTGGTAAACCTTGAATTTTCAACATAATAATTGCGAACAAAAAAGAAAGCGGAATAACCGAAGCTACAATAAATGTTGATTTCCAATTATATAAAAAAACAAAAACAATTAATGAAACCAATAAAATACCTTCAATAATATTTTTAGAAACCGTATGTACTGTATTATCCACCAATTTGGTACGATCTACAACTGTTTCAATTTTTACATTATCTGGTAAAGTTCTTGTGTTCAATTCTTCAATCTTCGCTTTCAGATTTTCGATTACTTCGGACGGATTTTCGCCACGCAACATTACTACAATTCCTTCTACCATATCATCGTGTTCGTTGTATCCAACTTGTCCCAAACGTGGTTTATTCGAAACAACAACATCCGCTACATTTTTAATCAGAATTGGTGTAGAACCATTCAATTTCACTGTAATATTTCCGATATCTTCAATCTTATCTAACAAACCAACACCACGAACCACATAGGCTTGATCGCCTTGCTGAATGACATCTCCACCAACATTTACATTGGATTTCGAAACAGCTTCATAGACATCCAAAGGCGATAAATCGTAGTTTTTTAATTCGGTTGGATTTATCTTTATTTCATATGTTTTTTCTTCTCCACCAAAACTCACAATATCAGCAACACCAGGCACAGAAAGCAATTCACGCTCTATTACCCAATCTTGTATCGCTGTCACTTCCTTAATCGGCAAATCACTTTTGATCACATAACGAAAAATCTCTCCTGTTGCCCCAGAAGGCGGCTCGATATCGGCATCTGCACCTTCGGGCAAATCAACGCCGTTCAACTTATTCGATACATATTGTTGTGCATAAAAATCATCTACACCATCTTCGAACTGAACCGTTACCACAGACAATCCAAAAAGTGAAATAGAACGAATATTCGACTTATGCGGAATACTATTCATCACTTTCGAAACGGGCAAAGTCACCAATTTTTCCATTTCCTCAGCACTTCTTCCTGGCCATTGTGTTATAATACGAGCTCTAGTATTTGTTACATCCGGAAATGCCTCTATTGGTGTATGTTTTAAAGAAAATATACCTGCAAAGAGTAATGCAAATACAGCAAATAAAACAAAGGTTGTATTTCGTAACGAAAAAGTTACGACTGATTGTACTAACTTTTTCATTTATTATTTATTTAATTCCTCAAATATCATTAGAGCGTTTCGAGAAATAACTTTCTCATTTGGAGCAAACTTTTCGCTAACAAATGTGAATTCTTCATTCTGACCAATCGTCGTAATTTTTCGAATTTCCATTGTACAATCATTTTTATATACCACCACATATTCCTTGTTGTTCTCAAAAACTTTGGCTTTGTTTGGTATCGCAAATGCATTTCCTACAATATTTTGTTTATCGATAATAATATCTGCACTCAAACCTGGCATCAAGTTCAAATCTTGATTTTCTAACACAACACGCGCTTTCAAAACGTGTTCATTTTCATCAAACACATTGTATATTTTATCAATTTTTCCAACATAAATTCGATCAGGATACGCCATAGATTTCACTTTTACAGCATCTCCTTTTTTTACATATTGCAGATTATTGGCGTAAATATTTACCATTACCCAAACTTGTTTCAAATTAGAAATAGAAAATAAATTATCTTCTGAATCTGAAATAATAGATTGACCAACGCTCATGTTTTTCTGAACGATATAACCATTTTTAGGTGATAAAATCTGGAATTGACCATTGCCAACCGCACGATACATTCTCAAGGTTGCATTGATTTTATCAATTTCAATTTGCGTTGATTGTAATTCGTGTTCTGCCTCTGTAACTTCGGGTTGAGAAGCCATTCCATCATTCAACAATTCTTTTTTCGACTTGATTTGTTTTCGAATCAAATCCATTTGATTTTGATGATAACGCTTTTGCTGTACCAAATCCAACACTTCGTTCGATTTTACAACTGCCAAAACTTGACCTTGACGCACATAATCACCTAATTCAAAATTCACTTTATCTACCACTCCTTGCAGCAAACTTTTAAAACCAACCAAGTCATTTTCGTTGTATTCAATTTTTCCTGACAAGGTTAATTGTTCGTGAATCGGCTGCTCTAAAACAGCTACAATTTCAGTTGACTTTTTCAATTGTTCGTTCAAACAAAATTTGTCTTCTTTTACCGCTTCTTTCGGGGCTTCTTGCTTGTTACAACTACTTAAAACCAAAGTAAAAGCAGCTAAAAAATAAAAACTTTTTTTCATCATTTTATAAATCTTGTCCAACGATATAATTTAGTTCTTCGAATGTGTTTTGATAATTTTCCAATAAATCCAAATAAGCTTTTTGAGATTCGCGATAAGCCTGCGTAAAATCAATAAATTCTAATAAAGTGATTTGTTTATTTTGGAGATGTTTTTTGTAATTGTCAATCATGGTTAGTTGCTCTTGATTGTTCAATTTTTTCCACTGAATAAGAGCTTTATCCAATTGATTGATTTGATTTTGAAGACGATCAATCGAAATATCTAATTCAGAATGCAATGCATTTTTAGTGATTTGTTGCTGACTTAATGCAATTTCTGAAGCTTTGATGTTTCCTTTATTCGTATTAAAAATCGGTAAATCAATGCTTACACCCACGCCAACAAAATTGCGCATAATATTTCCACCTCGATCATAATTTACTTGAAAAGCCAAATCTGGTGTACGTTGTGCTTTTTCTAAAATAAATTGTTTTTCAGCTAAATTGATTTCATTTTCTTGTTTTTTTAACGCTATATTTTGCTCTTTTGCTAATTGTTTAGCATTGAATGGGATTGATTTGGAATGAGAATTGAATCTTGAAAAATCGATTTCATTTACATTTAAATCTGAGTTTTGCGTTAACAATCGAAGTTTATTAATGTATTCAATTTCTTGATTTTCTAGCTCAATTTGATCTTTTTGTAAACCAATTAATTCGGTTTGAAGTCTGTAAAAATCAGCTTTCGGAACATTTTTTAAATCAGCTTGTCGCTGATATTGTGTCATCATCTGTTCAAATAAATCAACGCTATTTTGCAATTCTTTTTTTTCAGATTGAATACGCGCCAACGAAAAATATGTTTGTCTTAATTCTTTTTTCAGCTCACGCAACAATTCCTCATACTCAAAAAGTGCCGAATTCTTCTCTAATTCTTTAATTGCAACACGCTTTTTTCGTTTACCTGCGGTTTCAATTAATTGCTCTAATTCGACAGAAATTTGTTGATTTTTCCCGTATTTACCGAATAAATAAGGCTGTTCTTCTACATTATAAGTTTTCCAAAGATTAACCTCAGAAATACTCAACGTTGGATTTTGCCATAATTTCTCCTGAATAATTTCAGCATCAACTCTGTCAGCATTGAATTTATTCGCAATGAGTGCATAATTTTTTTGTAAAAACGCGACTTCTAGATTGTCCAACGTTACGTTTTGCGCCTGTGTTTGCATCGCAAAAATAATTGGAATTGCAGTATAATAGATCTTCTTCACTTCTACTCTTTTTGAAAATTCAAAAGTAAAAGTGTAAGATTAAGGCGAGTTTTAAGTTAGATTAAAAGTAGATTAGAAAATGAGTTTAACAATCGTTCCTTTAGGTTTATTTGGAACAATTTCGATATCAATTTGATGAAGTGTAAAAATAATATTCGCCATCGAAAGTCCAATACCTTTTCCTTGAAAATCTTGCGTGTTTTTTCCTCGAAAAAAGTTTTGTTTAATTTGTTTGATATCGGTTTCTAAAATACCAATTCCCAAATCGGAAATATGAATTTGTAAACGATGATTGATTTCCAAAAACTGTACTAAAATCGGTTGATTGTTCGAATATTTTATCGCGTTACTTACTAAATTATTCAAAGCTACTTCTAATAATTTTTCGTTTCCTTGAATGGTTAACAATTGATTATTTTCGACTTGTAAATCCACATTTATACGTGCTTGATGATACAAAATTGCATTTTCAATCACTTGCCAAACTACTTCATCAATTCGAATTTGACTAAATTCAAAACTCGTTTTTGCTCCCGAAAGTAACATCATTTGGTCTAACGTTTCTTGCAAATCATTGGTATATTGTTTCAGTTGCACAATCACGTTTTCGTATTCTTCGAGCGTTCTTTTTTTATGATTTGTAACCTCTAAAGTTCCTAATAATGCAGTAATTGGCGTTCGTAACTCGTGCGAAACATAATCGATAAAATTCTTTTGTACATTAAAAGTTTGCGCTATTCGATCAATAAAATGATTGTAAGTTTTAATTAAATCCTCAATCTCAGCATACGACTTATTGAGCTTTAAAGGTTCAGTAAAATTATTCGCATCACGCTCTTTTATTTGTTCAATAATTTTTGTAATCGGCTCATAAGCAATCACTCCTAAAAAATTAGAAAATAGATAAATAAAAATCAACCCAACCAATGAAACCGAAATCAAAATTTGAAGTAACGATTGCATTTGTTCATTAAATTCTTGTTTAGATTCACGCGTGATTACAACAAAATCACCTTCGTTATCATGATAAAAAATTCCGTTATAAAAGAAATCTTTACTTGTAAAAAAATCGGATTTATTGGCACGAATACTTTCTATAAAATTGGTTGAAATATCATTGTTTGAAGACATATTTCCTTTGTACTTTTTGTTGTTATGATCAACAATTAAAATATTTTTTCGTGAAATCGTCTTCTCTAATTGACTTTTTATATTATTGTGTTCTAAAACAGGTAATTCGTCCTTTTCCAAATAATAAATAGAAGCCAAAAGCGTCTTATTCTGCAATGATTTGATCTCTTTTTTCTCCATTTCGGTATAAAAAGAAAAGTAAATAATTGTAGAAACAATCAGAATAATGATACTGAAAATAACGACTGAATAAAGCGCTAATCGGTGTTTTAATTTCATAATTTTAGGCTTTGAACATATAACCAACACCTTTTACCGTGTGAATGTATTTTGTTCCATTTTTCTCGATTTTATTACGCAAATACGAAATGTAAACATCCACAACATTGGTGTGATTATCGAATGTTATTCCCCAAACGGCGTTTAAAATTTGGATACGAGTAACGGTTTTATCGATGTTTTCAATCAAATAATTCAACAACTTAAATTCACGAGGAGAAAGCTCTGTTTCTTCATGATTGACAAAAACTTTGTATTGATCCAAATCGATTTCTAAGTCATCAAAAATCAATTTATTTTCAGGAACTTCTTGCGAACGAAACTGATTTCGGCGCGTTAAAGCTTTGATTCGCGATAATAATTCGTCGAAATGAAACGGTTTTGTAATGTAATCATCTGCACCATAATCCAAAGCCGAAACTTTATCTTGAACCGTGTTCAATGCACTTAGCATCAAAATTGGCGTGAATATTTTTTTGTAACGAAGTGTTTGCACAAGCTGAATTCCGTCCATTTTTGGCAACATAATGTCACAAATAATCAAATCAAACTGAATCGTAAGAAATTCATCTAAAACAGTTTCTGCATCTTTACATAGCGTAACCAAATGCCCATTTTCTTCTAATCCTTTGATTAAAAAATCGCTAATTCGCTTATCGTCTTCGATTACTAAAATTTGCATACACTTTCCATTTTTCCAAAATTAATGAAATTGAGTAAGATGAGATCAATGTAAAAAATTTTCTAATTGGATTTTAATTTTTACAATTTTAGAAAAAAAAACTGTCCCATTAAGACAGTTTTCATTGTGTATTTATTCTTTATTTCACAGGAGTTTCTCTCGCAGCTTCGTATATAATCGAATCTCTTTGCTCTTGCGTCAAGTCATATTTGTAATCAAATATTGCAGATTCCCAATCTCCATATCCAACATTTGGCAATACAATAAATCGTTTTCCAAATTCAGATTTTAAAGTTTCTACAGCTGCCGCTCTTTCTTTTTCAGATTTATGATTATCAAATAAAGAAGAAAAATCTGTTAAACTATCTCCTAACAATAAAACAATATCATAATCTTTCGAAATATTTTGACGACGTGCTTCTTTGCTACTTTCTTTACTTCTCAAAATCAAGTTTTGTGCACTTTGAATTGGATAATTGTATTTTTCTAAATTAGCCAAAGTTCCAGAACGTTCCACTTCGTATCGATTTGTAACGTAAAAAATCTGAACACCTTTACTCGCTGCATACTGAAAAAACTCTTGAGAACCAGCCAAAGGAGTTGCAATTCCTTTCGACGTCCAATTTGCCCAAGTTTCTTGCGACCACGTTTTTCCTTGACGCGCCATTTCTACTGCATAGTACGAATTATCCAAAAAAGTTTCATCAATATCCGTTACAATCGCTAAAGGTTTAGCGCCTTTTGTCGCAATAGCTTCATCCAATCTCATTTTAGCAACATTATAAGCTTGCTGGCTCAAGGCTTGATATTCAGCGGCACGTTGTTGAAAAAATGCAGCATAAATTTTACCATCAACTTGCAAGCTTTTTTGCTGAACTGGTTGTTGTTCAGCAACTATTTTTGGTGTTTGACAAGCTGTTAATCCAAAAAGCATCAAACTTCCAAGCATCAATTGTATATGTTTCATATCTCTAAATTCTGAAATGCAAAATTAAGCCTTACAATTCAAATCAAAAAATCAGATTACTGAATGTATTTAATCGATTCGAAAGTTATTTGATGAAAATAGTTTTTGAACTGATGATGTTCTCCATTAATTTCTATATCAATTTCCAGATAATCGTTTTGATTAAAATGAATTAAATCTGTTTCGAAGAAATAAATATTTCGGATAACGTGAGAATCAGGTAAAATGGTATTTTTCAATAAAATATCATTTGTCCCCATTGCCAATTCTCCATAAAATGTAACATCAGCTTTGATCTTTTTTTGAGAAGAATTTGAATAAAAATCAGCTTCAACGATATTTATACGAACTGTTTTTTCGGTATTATTTTGAATAGAAATTAAGAATTCTAATGTATTTTTTTTCTTTGTTACCGAATCTATTTTTACTTGAAATTCTGAAATTTGTTGATTAGAATCATCAATCAAATCATCATTTTTTTCAATTTTTAAAAACGATATTTTCGGTTCTTCTTCTTTCGGAAGTGGCTTTTCTATTTGAGCTGTTTTTAATTTTTTGTAAATAACAAACAGCACTAACAATACAAGTAAAATGAATAAATATTTCATTTTACAAATTTAGAAATTAAATCGTTTTTCTGATTTCGAAAAAATGATTTGTTTCGCTTTAGACAATTTTTTTTCTGAAGCGAAAAGCACAAAAAGCTAAAACAAGTACACTTCCTGCTACTGCCAAACTAATAGGATTTGAAGATTGAGAAGTATTTTTAGTAAAATTTGTATGTATTAATTGTGAATTGCTAATATTTCCTGTTTGAGAAAATGAAATGGTTGTGGTCGCAATCAATAGTAATAAAAATTTGAATAAAGTTTTCATAGTTTGTTAAATAAAATCAAAAGTTTAGTTTTTGGTAATAGAGATTTCTATAAACAAATACAATGCCTAATTTTCTTAAAATCAAATAATTTGCAATTTAGTAATGATCGTTCAATATTCAATTTTTTTGAGGGGGACAATTGGGGGAACAAATTATAAAATACTATTTATCAATTATATAAAAACAAAAAAACTCAATCCATTTACTGAATTGAGTTATTTATTTATAATATAAAAACTTTAATCTAGTTCTATTTTCACTAAATGATTGTCCAATAAATAATCTATTAAATCTTGTGACTTATAATCAATCGGATCTTTTATTTGCTCTTTTGCTTTTGAATGTTCTTCAATTCGATGCAAAGCTTTGTAAAAGCGTCGAACTTCATTCAGATTCTTCAAAATTAATTTTGGAGCTTCAGCTTTTTCACCATTTTCTTCCTTGCAAATCATCGTAAAATAAGACGAATTACAATGTTTAATTTCACCTGTTTGGATGTTTTGACTTTCTACTCGAATTCCTACGACGATTGACGTTCTTCCGACATAGTTAACCGATGCTTTTAGCGTTAATAATTCTCCTACTTCTACTGGCGTTAAGAAATCTACTCTATCCACAGACGCCGTGACACAATATTTTCCAGAGTATTTGGAAGCACATGCAAATGCAATTTGATCGAGTAGAGAAAGAATGAATCCACCGTGTATTTTTCCACTAAAATTGGAATGTGACGGAAGCATTAATTGCGAAAAAGTTACCAATGAACTTTTTACCGTTTTGTAAATCATTTTATCTATTGTTGTGTGTGTGTTCAATTTGTAGTAATTAAGTTTAGACTGTAAAATTCATCTGCAATTTCGCGATTATTAGACAAACGAGGAACTTTATTTTGTCCACCTAATTTCCCTATCGATTTCATATAATGCTGAAAACCTTCTGTTTTAACTTCAGAAACGACAAGCGGACGCAAGATATTTCCCGTAATCAAATCATCGTAATACGTATTTTGGCGACGCATTTGTGTATCTAATTCTTGATTAAAAATAGTTATATCTTGTGGTTTTTGATCAAATTCTATTAACCATTCGTGATATGGCAAACCTTCTGCTGGATTAACTTGAGGCGCAACTGTAAACTCATTTACACTCGCTGGATATTTTTCTAAAGTTTTTTGCAACGCCTGTTCCACTTCGTGACCAATTACATGCTCACCAAAAGCAGATGTATAATGTTTAATTCGACCAGAAACAACAATTCTATAAGGTTTTATCGAAGTAAAACGAACTGTGTCACCAATATTATATCCCCACAAACCTGCGTTTGTATTGAGAATTAGAACATAATCTTTTCCTACTTCAACATCTTTCAATGAAATTCGGGTTGGATTTTCATCAAAAAACTCTTCAACTGGAACAAATTCATAAAAAATTCCATTATTCAATAAAAGTAATAAATCATCATTTTTTTGAGAATCTTGATACGCAATAAACCCTTCTGAAGCTGGATATGTCTGAATACAATCTATTTTTCGACCAATTAGTTGATTCACTTTATCGCGATAAGGTTCATAATTTACACCTCCTGTTACCATTAGTTGTAAATTCTTAAAAATCGACTGAACGTTTTCTTTTTCAGAAACTTTAATCAATCGTTCAAAATACATAATCAACCAAGGCGGAATCCCAGAAATCAGCGTCATATCAGCTTTCACCGTTTCATCCACTACCCTATCCACTTTTGTTTCCCAATCTTCAATCACATTTGTTTCATAAGATGGTAAACGATTTTTTTGCAAATAATTTGGAACAAAATGTGCGCTAATTCCAGAAAGTCGACCTACTTTCAATCCATTTTTCTCTTCAAGAATTGGACTTCCTTGTAAGAAAATCATTTTTCCGTCAACAAAATTAGAATTCTTTGTTTCATTAATATAAAACAATAAAGCATTTCGAGCAGAATTTATATGAGATGGAACAGATTCTTTTGTAAGCGGAATATATTTGGCTCCAGAAGTAGTTCCTGAAGTTTTAGCTAAATAAAGAGGTTTTCCAGGCCACAGAATATCAGGTTTCCCTTCAATTACTTCATCAAAATAATGTTTCAAACCTTCATAATCATTGATTGGAATTTGCGATTTGAAATCTTCATAATTTTTGATTGATTCAAAATGATGATCAACTCCAAACTTTGTATTTTTTGCAGCAATAATCAATTCATTTAGAATTTTGTCTTGTGTTTCTAGCGGATTATTTATCCACTTTTGTTCTTTGTTGACAATGTATTTTGCAAAAATTTTCGCTAAAAAAGCTTTCATGCTGTTCCTTTAAAACATTATTATTGGTCGAATTTAAACGAATATTCTAAATAATTTAACAACAATTGCAATGATTTTTCTTAGTCAAATCACTAATTACATTAAAGCTAAAACGTTAGCTATCATTTTATAATCATCCCGTAAAAAGTCGCTTCTCTATTATTTCTATTCCACATAAAATTATCTTATTTTTTCGAAGGATACAAGATTTTTTCTAATCGAACGTTTTATTGTAGATTTGTTTTTATTCGCTATCATGAAAAAGATTGTACTGAGTATCTTCGCCGCAAGTTTTTTAATCGGCTGTTCTACGCAAAAAAATAGTTTCAAAAACCGACAATATCACAAGATGACATCGTGGTTTAATGGAGTATTCAATGCTGAGGATGAGTTAGAAAAAAAGAACACAGAACTACAAACAAATTATGTAGAAAATTACTCGAAGATTTTACCTGTTGGAATAGAATATTTTTCTGTTTCGGACTCTGCTAATTTAGGTGAATTTAATACGCCCAATTTTGGTATTGGAAGTGGAAATCGAAATAATCAAGATAAAGTAGAAAAACCTGTTGGATTTGCTGCTGTAGAGGCAAAAGCTTCGAAAGCAATCGAAAAACATTCGATGTTAATTAAAGGAAAAGAAAATAATCCTTTGATGGGTCGCGCTTATTTATTGATTGGAAAATCATTATTTTATCAAAAAAAATACTTTGAAGCGCTTGATGCTTTAAACTATGTTGTCAAAAATTTCAAAGATTCTAAATACGCGCAAGAAGCGCATGTTTACAAAACTGTTGCCGAAATAAAAGGTGGAAATTACTTTGATGGAATCGAAACTTTACAAAAACTTTACGAAAACGATCCGTATAAAAGTAAAGAATTAAAAACAATGATTGCGCGTACCTATGCTCAATTTTTAATTGATCAAAAAAAGTACGAAGAAGCACTTGATCCATTGCAAAAAGCCGAATATTTTTCTACAAATAAAGATGAACGAGTTCGAATATTTTATACGTTAGGACAAGTTTTTTCTAAATTAGGAAAACAACAAGAGGCTGGTGAAGCTTTCACGCAAGTTTATAAAATGAAGCCTGGATTTGATATGGAAATCAAATCACAGTTGGCGATTGCTGCTAATTTTGATCCAAAAATTAATAATTACGGAAATTACAAGCAAAACTTGTTGGACATCTCGAATAAAGGAATTTATGCATCGAAGAAAAACGAGTTATACTACGGAATTTCTGAAATGGCTTTTCGAGCTGACAAAATGGATGATGCTGTAGAATATGCAAAATTGAGTTTGAAAGAACCAATGTCGGATCCTTATATTCGTGGGCGTGCTTTCGAAAATTATGGTGATATAAAGTTCAAGCAAAACGATTATGTTTATGCTTCGGCTTATTATGATTCGGCACAAACGAGTTATAATTTGCCAGAAGATCAAACGCGTATTCAGAAACGAAATGATGTTTTGAAAAAATTGATGGAGAAACATTATTTAGTTCAGAAAAATGATTCAATTCTAAAACTTGCTGCACTTCCAAAAGAAGATCAATCAAAATTCTTTACAGATTATATCGAAAAATTAAAGAAAAAAGAAGAAAAGCAAGCCATAGAAGAGCAAAAAGAAATGGAAACTTTTCAGTTAGAAAATAAAACGGCAAGTTTCACGACGAGTTTTAACAATGCTGATAAAGGAAAATTTTATTTCTATAATCAAAATTTAAAATCAACTGGACAGCAAGAATTCCAACGTATTTGGGGAGGAATTTCCTTAAAAGATAATTGGAGAAATTCGAATGCAATAAGTACTGCAATTGAGGATAAACAGAATGAATTGACAGGGCAAATTGCTGCTGGTGATCCAAGACGTTTTGAACTTGATTATTATTTAGATCAAATTCCGACTTCTCAAAAAGCTTTGAATGACTTGAAAGTTGTGAGAGATACAACGCAATTGTCTTTAGGGACTGGATATTTTGATATTTTCAATAATGCAGAATTAGCTGGAAAAGAGTTGAAAGCCTTGGTTGCTTCGCCTCCAAAATCGGAAGATGTGTTATTAAAAGCGACTTATCAATTGTATCGTATCTATAAAAATCGTGATCAAAAATTAGAAGATGAATACAAAAATATCATTCTAACAAAATATCCAAATACGATTTATGCAGGTTATATTCTTAATCCAGAAGTTGAATACATCACTGCTGAAACAAAAGAAGCTTTAGAAGCCTACAAAGTTGCATACACGTTGTATCAAGATAAAAAATATGATGACGTAAAGAAAAAAGTACAAGAAGCAATTGTGAAATTTCCTACTGAAATTATCATTGCTAAATTTGCTTTATTAAATGCTTATGCGATCAAACAAACTGGAAAAGATAGCGATTTTGAGCAAGCTTTAGAAATTGTAATTACGACTTATGACGGAACCGAAGAAGCTAAGCAAGCAAAACGTTTGTTGGATAAATTGCGTAATCCTAAGAAAAATGTAGAGGAACCTGAAGCTACATCTCCTAAAGCTCCAAAACAACTGGAAAGAAATGAAAATTTTAATAATGAAGAAAATACAAAACGTAGAACAGTAAAATAATATAAAAAAAGAGTTAAT